>JANOAY010000712.1:0-1954 GCA_031411375.1 Pedosphaera sp.
GGTTCACGGGGCATCCTGCCCCGTGTTGGAGTTGAGACGGATCCACGCGCGAGAACGGGCGGCAGGATGCCGCCCGAACCGTCAGGCGGGACGCCTGACCCACTCGGGCTTACGGCTGGCTCGAAAGGGTGATGCGGAAACGCCCGTCCGTGATGTTGAACCCCGGCCCGCTGCACGAGAACGTGCCATAGACTTCGGTGGCCGTGGTGTTGAGGAAGACGGCCCCGTTCGTCGCCGCCGCGCTGCTCTCCCCGCCGGGCAGATAGACGCCGGTGCGGTTCGTGAACACCGTGGGGCCGGGAATGACGTGGCGGAAGGCCCCGAGCGGCGCGTCCGGGATGGAGAAGAGAATGCCGCGCGCCCCGTTGGTGCCCGAGTTGACGAGCGCGCCGAGCGTGAGGCTCAGGTTCGTCCCGGTGCTCGTGGCGATGAACACGTTTTCCGTGTTCGGACCGTAGTAGGTGGTGCGGAAGCTGATGCCGTTGATTCTCGCCGAGACGGAATCGGTCAGCAGCTCGGTCGGGAAGGGGATGAGCGAGGCCTGGTTCGCGCGGATGAGGAGGTCGTCCAGGCGGCGTTTCGAGCCGTCATACAGGCCGGCAAACCGCGCGACGTTGGTGGCGGCGTTGAGCCGCGTGCCGGTGGGGGCGAATTTTTCAAACTGCGTCTTGACCAGCGCGGCCGCCGCTGATTCCGGCAGCTCCAGCAGCAGGCCCGCCACGAACTCCTGCTCGGCGTTGAAACCGGTGAGCAAATTCGAGCGGATGGTGACGAGCGCGGGGAGATAAGCCGGCTGGCGTCCCAGGATGCTGTTCAACAGGCGCAGCGTCTGGCCGTCGGTGTAGGAAATCTTGGTCAGCACGTTGCTGCCCCGTTGCAGAGCGAGAAGCCGCGCGCGATCCGTGCGGGTCGGGTCGGGCAGCGGGGCGGTCGCGGCGATGTCCGCGTGCAGCTGCGTCCGCAGGGCGGTGAATTGTCCCGGACTGTAGGCGCGGGAGGAAACAACGCCGAGGACCAGCCCGGCCACGCCGAGAAGCAGCACGCCCGCGCGCCGCGCACCGATCAGTTTCTTCGACACCGTTTTCATACGCTCATCATTAAGCCTCATGTCTGAAAAGGGGACAAGTGGTGGAACCCACAGTCCCGCCCTCCGTAAATGTCCGGTCCTCTGAGTGCCTTCCTTGGTCATGGTTCTCTCCGGTTCACGTTCGCGCCTCTGATGGACACGTCTGCGGCCGGAGCACTGGAGCAGGTGACGGGAAAGTAGCGGGCCGCGGCCTGAAAGCGAGCCGGAAATCAGGACAGTGTCCCGCTGTCACGTAACGCCGGCTTTCCAGCCGGCAGGCGGCGAGACTTTCCAGTCTCGTGTTGATGGGCCGCCAGTTCTCCCTCAATCCCCGAACAGCTTCTTCAGCCGGTCGCGCGCGTCGGCTTCCCGCTTGTCCGCACCGCCGCCGGCCCACACGCCCTTCTTCATGTCGAAGTATTCGCAGAAGTTCGCCATGTGCTTCTCCTGCACGAGATCGGCGCGGCGCTCCTTGCACTGCTCGGCCACGGTGCGGTCGTAGTGGAGGCAGTTCAGGCAGACCTTCAGGTCCGCGCTGCACTTCAGGCACGTTTCGAGGCGTCCCGGATTTCCATTGAGCCGGAACTCGCAGCCGCACTGGTGGCAATGGCGATTCATGGCGGCAAATGTCCAAAGTCCAAAGTTCAAAGTCCAACGTCATCTCGGGCGAGGCCGACGCGGCCTTGGACTTTGGACTTTGGACTTTGGACCGTCCTGCGTAGAATCGGGCGCATGTCTTGGAACGTCCTGATCACCGCCCGCACCATGAACGAAACCGGCGTGCGCGCGCTGCAAACCCTGCGCGACGCGAAGGTCAACCTCATCTTCCCGCCGAAGATGGGTCCGCTCACCGAGGCGGAACTGCTCCCGCAGCTCGTGAACGTGGAC
>JANOAY010000713.1:0-1546 GCA_031411375.1 Pedosphaera sp.
CTGAAAGAATTCTCCGGGGTCGAGATTGTCACCGTCCGCGAGTTCGCCACGCGGCTGGGGCTGGATGTGGATTGACCGCTCGCGGTGATCACACCCGCGAGGATCAGCACGGCCACGGTGCCGGCCACCGCTCCGGTGGGACCGGACGCCGGGCCGGGCTTTTCCGAAGCAGCCGCCGGCTTATTTCTCCACCCCAATTTCATCAGCACCACGTAGAACACGGGTGTGAGCAACAGTCCGAAAATCGTCACGCCGATCATGCCGGCGAAGACCGCGATGCCCATCGCCTGACGCATCTCCGCGCCCGCGCCTTTGGAAATCACCAGCGGAAACACACCCGCGATGAACGCGATGGAGGTCATCAAAATCGGGCGCAGACGCAGGCGGCACGCCTCAATCGCCGCGTCGAAAGGCGACAGGTGTTCCTCGTCCTGTTTGTGCTTCGCGAACTCGACGATGAGGATCGCGTTCTTGCATGCGAGTCCGACGAGCACGATGAGACCAATCTGCGTGAAGATGTTGTTGTCCCCGCCCTTCAACCACACGCCGCCGAGCGCGAAGAGCAAACAGAGCGGCACCACGAGAATGATCGCGAGCGGCAGGCGGAAACTTTCGTACTGCGCTGCGAGCACGAGGAACACGAGCAGGATGCAGAGCGGATAAACGTAGATCGCGGAGTTGCCCGCGAGGATGCGCTGATACGTCAAGTCAGTCCATTCGTAGGTGAAGCCCTTCGGCAAAGTCTGCGCGAGCTGTTGCATCACGGCCTCGGCCTGGCCGGAGCTGACGCCGGGCGCGGGGCCGGCGTTGATTTCCGCCGCCGGATAGCCGTTGTAACGCAACGCGCGATCTGGCCCATAGCTCTCCTTCACTTTCACGAGTGCACCGAGCGGCACCATCTGGCCCTGCGCGTTGCGCGTCTTGAAGCGCGTAATATCGTCCGCGCCGTCACGGAACGGCGCGTCCGCCTGCGCCACGACCTGATACGTGCGGCCGAACAGGTTGAAGTCGTTCACGTAGAGCGAGCCGAGATAAATCTGCATCGTCTCGAAAAGATTTTGCAACGGCACGCCCTGCGCCTTGGCTTTCACGCGATCCACTTCCGCGTCGAGTTGCGGGACGTTGACCGTGAACGTGGAGAACGTGCCGGCGAGATTCGAGTTTGCGTACGCCTGGCCGATGACGCCCTGCAAATTTTGATACAGCGCGTCGTAACCCTGCCCCGCGCGGTCTTCGATGAACATCTTGAAGCCGCCAATCGTGCCAAGACCGTTGACCGGCGGGGGCATCACGGCGAGCACGAACGCCTCTTCGACTTTGGAAAACTCCGCGTTCAGCGCATTGGCAATCGCCTGTCCGCTGAGTTCCGGCGTGGTGCGCTGATCGAACGGTTTCAAGCAGAAGAACACGATGCCCGCGTTCGGCGCGACGCTGAAGCCGCTGATGCTCAGGCCGGGAAACTCCACCGCGCTCTCGACGCCCGGATGCTTCAAGGCGATGTCCGTCATCTTGCGCAGCACCGCTTCGCTGCGGTCGAGCGACGACG
>JANOAY010000714.1:0-6377 GCA_031411375.1 Pedosphaera sp.
CTCAGCGCGCCGGGGAGAGGGGTTCAAATGTTCTCGCGCTCTCTTCCGATGATTGGCCCGGCGCGCTGAGGACAGCGACGCCCTACCACGTCCAGTCCGTTCTGAGCACGCGACACGGATCGTCAGTGAATCGTCTGTGAACTCCAACCACCCATTGCCCACGAAGAAACCCGGCCACGGTGTCGAGTGGGTGGTCTGGGGCGCGCTGGCCATCACCATCGTCGTCATCGCCGTCGCCTTCGTCCGCACGCGCGTTCAGGAAGGCACGCTCCGCGCCCCGCTCTTGGAACTGGGCCGCGTGCCTGAGTTCACCCTCACCAACCAGCATGGCCAGACGCTTTCCCTGAGCAACCTGATCGGTCAGGTCTGGGTCACCGACGTGATTTTCACCCGCTGCCCGATGAGCTGTGAGCGCATGACCCAGCGGATGCAGGCTTTGTCCAAGCAAGTGTCCCCGCGCCTGCCGGTGAAGTTCGTTTCCATCACCACCGACCCGGGCTTCGACTCGCCTGCGGTGCTGAAGAAATACGCCGAGCGCCACGAAGCCGATCAAGGCCGCTGGCATTTCCTGACCGGCCTCAAGAGCAACGTCTATCAGCTCAGTGTGGCCGGGCTGAAGTTTGCGGTGCTCGACAACACCAACGCGGTCGTGCCCGACGATCTATTTCTCCACAGCACGCACTTCACCGTCGTGGACAAGCGCGGCCAGATTCGCGGCGTCTTCGAGGGGACGGAAGACGAGGATCGCCGGCAGTTGCTGCTGGCGGTGAAGAAACTGGCCAAAGAGAAATACTGAAACACGGACCTGATTTATGAGTGTCAGCGATCTGCCCGCCGTCAACGCCAGCCTGAACGCCCTGGCCACCGTCTTCCTCACGCTCGGCTTCATCTTTATCAAGCGCGGCCAGAAGCGCGCGCACCGCAACTGCATGATCGCCGCCGTCACCACCTCGGCGATCTTCCTCGTCTTCTACGTGCTGCACAAAATTCTCGTGCGCGGCGTCCACACGCCGTTCGGCGGTGAGGGTTTCATCCGCACCGCGTATTACGTGATGCTCATCTCGCACATCCTCCTGGCGATGGCGATTGTGCCGCTCGTGCTGATCACGCTGAACCGCGGCCTGAAAGAACGCTGGGAGCACCACAAGAAAATCGCCCGCTGGACCTGGCCGATCTGGATGTACGTCTCTGTCACGGGCGTGCTTGTCTATCTGATGCTCTACCAGTGGTTCCCGGCGAAGTGACATGGACGGTTTCCCAATCCTGAAAGGATTGAATCATTTAGCCCAGGGTTGCGACGCAGTCGCTACCCTGGGTTCAAATCCAAAAACATTTCCCCAACCCTGAAAGGGTTGCATCAACACCGTGTCTGCCGTGCCCGTGATTCAACCCTTACAGGGTTGATGATTCATCACACTCCTACCCAGGGGAGCGTCTCGGCGACGCAACGCTGGGCTGGTTTATTTGAATCCTTTCAGAATTCGATCCGGGTGAATTGGAAGGTGCAGGCTGAGGGCCCGCTTCACTCTGCGCTCACCCTGTAGAACCGCTGCGGGATGTTCGTGGCAAAGTTCGTGAAGACATGCACGCCGCCATTGCCGATGATGGGCGGTTGGAGAATCACCCACTGCGTCGCGTTCAAATCGTCTTTGTATTCCACGCGGTAGGTCAGGCCGTTCACGGTGGGCCAGCGCAGCGTCACGACGTTGTTGCTGCGGCTGATGCGGCCGAGCATGGGTGCGACCACGACGTTCGTCGTGTCGTTGTCGAAGATGGTGCCGCGCGCCAGAGAGCGGGTCAGAAATGAACTGCCGGACAAATTCAGCGCGAAAGTTTCATCCGGCTCGACCAGCAAATCTCCCACGATCGGCACAATCACCGTCTGCGTGCGCACGCCGGGGTTGAACGTCACGAGTCCTGAACTCGCGAGGAAGTCCGCGCCCAACTGCGCGGTCTCGGACGCGGCGGCAAACGAAACCGTGACCGGCACCGCACTGGTCTGCGCCATCGTGAGCGTGAAAATCGCGTTCGTGTTCCCGCTGTCGCGCTCGGTCACGCCGGTGTCGGCGACGCTGATGGTGTTGCCCTTGATGATGGTGAAGGTGTCGTTGGTCGTGCCGTTCTCGCGCAGGAACGTGGCGTCGAGCCGGTTGCTGGCGACCTCGAAGTAGAGCGAGCCAAGGCGGTTTAGCGAAAGGAACATCGCCGAGTGATCGAGAGAGCCGCCACTGATTTTTCCTGCACTGCCCGTCACGACATAAATCGCGCCCTCGTTCGCCGTCAGGCCGGAAGGTTTGGTGTAAGCACCCGCGCCCGTCACGCGTCCGCCGCCGGTGTTCAGCTTCATCGCGGGCGTGATCGTGCCGGACAATCCGTAGTGGCCGTCGAGCAAGTGGCTGCGCTCGTAAGCGTGGCTGTGGCCGAAGAGCGCGAGGTCCACGCCGTAGGCTTCGAGGATGGGCAGGATGTTCTGCCGCATCTGGATGAGTTGCGACTCGGTGTCCGAGTTGTGGCTGCCTTTCGTGTAGGGCGGATGATGCCAGAAGGCGATGAGCCAGTCCTGCGTGGTGTTAGCGAGATCGTTGGTCAGCCACGTCGCCATCGTGCCGGTCGGCGTACGGCCGGAAGTCATCGAGTCGAGGCAGACGAAGTGAACATTGCCGTAGTCGAACGAATAATAGTCCTCCGTGCCGGAGGCCAGCCCGCCCACTTCACCGTCCGTCGGCAGCGAAAAAATCTGGTAGTAGGGAATGCTCGACGACGGCGCGGTGGATTGATCCGTCTCGTGATTGCCGATGGTGGACCAGAGCGGCGTGTTGCGGAGCAGCGCCGGATAGCAGTCGAAGACGGCGCGCTGAAATTCCGAGTCGGTGCCGGCGTTGTAGGCGTTGTCGCCGAGCATCAGGATGGCATCCACGGGCTTCGAGGCGTTCATGCGGTAGAAGGCGTCGCGCACGTTGAACTGGTTCACGTCCGCCGTGCCCGCGTCACCCAGCGCCCAGAAACGCATCGGCTTCTTCGTGCCCGGCAAGGGCGGCGTGATGAAGTGATAGTCCGGCCCGCTCAGGAGCGAGCCGTTGGTGAGGCCGATGGAGTAAAAGTATTTCGTGTTCGGCGCGAGGTTCGTGAGGTCGAGGCGGTGGTCGTCATTGAGGCTGCCGGTGACGGTGAAATTCAGATTCGCCGGATTGGTGCCGAAGCGCACGCGTCCGTTCACATCCGTGCTGGTGCGCCACTTCACCACGGCGTTGCTCCAGCTCACGGAATTCAACCACGGCCCGCGCAGCACGCTCGGCACGTCGCTGCCGAGCAGTTCCAAATCGAAACTCAGGTCGCCGCTCGTCTGGCTGGCCTGATGCACCTCCACCGCGAGCAGGTTCGTGCCGAGCACGAGCAGCGACGGGTTCAAATTTGTCGCGAAGAACGAATCCTCCTGGGGCGTGCTCAAATTGACGAGCGCGCGCGTGGCGTTGGTGATGACGCCGGCGGGAAGGTTCGTGCGATAGACTTCGACGCCGTTGAGATAGACGACCGGGCCGTCATCGGCCAGCACGCGGAGGACGAGCGGGCTGATCGCCGCGAGGTTGGTCACAACGAACGTGCGGCGGAAATAGGTCGTGATGTATTTCGTGGTCGCACTCGGGCCGTAGCTCACGACGGTGGACTCGTCGCTGTCGCCGTAGCCGAGCTGCGCGGGACCGTTCGACCAGCCGGTGTCGTTGAAGGTGTTGCTACGCCAGGCCGTGCCGAGGTTGGTGCCGGTGTCGAGATACTTCCAATCGGAGCCGGCGGGCAGGAGCACGAGGTTGTTCGCGCCGCCGTTGCCAATGACGATGCGCGCCGTCTTCGAGGCGGTGAGTAGGCCGTCGTCATCGCGCGCCGTGGCCGAGAGGTAGTGCGCGCCGCTCGGGGCGTTGCTCCAGATGAAGTCAAACGGCGGAGAAGTTTTCGAGCCGAGCAAATAGTTGCCGGAGAACAACTGCACGTTCGTCACCACGCCGTTCGGATCAGTGGCGCTGACGGTGATGGCGAGATGGCCCGGCCCGGCGATGATGGCGTTGTTGACCGGACTGGTGATGCTGACCACGGGCGAGTCGCTGCGCCCGTCGGAGAGTTCGAGGTCGAAGCTGATGTCCGAGCTGTCGGCGGCGTTCTGGTGGACCTCGACCGCGAGCAGGTTCACGCCTTGGACAAGCCGCGCGGGACTGAGATTCGTGCTGCCCGTGGAGTTCTCACCGTTCGAGGTGGCGAGCGTGTTGTAGTTGATCGTTCCGGCGGGCATCCCGTTGCGGAAAACTTCCACGCCGTTCAAATACACCACCGCGCCGTCATCGCGGATGAGGTTGAGGACCAGATTCGTGAAGGCATTCGTGTCCGGCACGTTGAAGGCGATGCGGAAATAGGTGGTGATGTGTTTCAGTTCCGAATTGGTGCCATAACTGACCTCGGTGGTCTCGTCGCCGTCGCCGTAGCCGAGCTGTGCCGGGCCGCTGCCCCAGCCATCGTCCTCGAAGTCGGCGGTGCGCCAGATGTTGTTCTGGTTCGTGGCTTGGTTCGAGCCGTCGTCGAGAAACTTCCAAGTGGAGCCGAACGACACGAGCGAGGCCGCGGGCGCGCGGGCGATGCCGAGCGCCAGCAGCAGGAAAAGGAAAACGCCCGCGTTCGCCGCAGTGCGGGCGGGGCGGGGAACTTGATGATTTATGGTTCTCACTTGATGCGACCTGTTCTGGGCGCAAACCCTAGCCTGACCGGGCCGGTTTCGCAAAAGTGTTTCCTGAGCTGGCCGTCCGGTCATGTTTCCGTGGGGCAAAGCAAAGCCCCCGGAAACTTCCGGGGGCGTGCTCAAAAATATCTTCCGCCTCGTCTGCTTACGCCGCCAGCGCCTCGCGCTTGAGCACGATGCCGCGCGCCGCGAGCGTGCCGCGCACGACTTCCACGAGCATGTCGAGCGAGAAGGGCTTGAGCAGCAGCATGCTTTTGCCGGCACCGTTGTAGTTGCTCTCCTCCTGGTGGCCCGTCATCAAAATCACCGGCGTCGTCGCCGTCACGGGGTTCGCGCGCAGCGCGGACACGGTGTCGAAGCCCGCGCCGTCCGGCAGGACCACGTCGCAGAGCACGAGGCTCGGCTTCTTTTCCAAGGCCAGGCGCAAGCCTTCCTCGGCGCATTCGGTGCGGAGGACGCGGCAGCCCAGATCGCCCAGCGTCTCGGCCATCGCTTCGCTCAGCGTGGTGTCGTCTTCAATAATCAAAATCAATGGTTTCATCGTTCCTGTTCCATCGGCGGGATCGGGCGCGGAGTTGAAGGGAAGTTTTGCCCTGGCGGCGGCGCCCGCTACTCCGGCACCGCCTGCTGGTCCGGCGACCCGGACAACGGACGCCGCAGGAGGAGCATCTGCTGGCCTTTGTCGCCGGCGGAAGAACTCTGGATGCTCCAGCCTTGCTCCTGCAATTCCGCCAGGCTCAGGTGCGCGTGCGGGCCGCCCTGGCTGGGGAAGAACACATACTCCCACCGCGTCGGCCGCGACGGCGGAGCCGGGAGCTTGGGTTTTCCTCGGGAACGCATGACTTACACTCGGCTGGTCTGGCGGAGTGTCAACTTATCTGGTCACCCCCCGCGCCGCCCGCCCGTCGCTCACCGCCACGCGGCAGGGCCAGACGCTCTAATGTCACCTTCTCAGCGTAGGCAACTGCGAGCCGAACGGGTGAACCAGCGGTGCTCCAGCAGTGGAAAAGTAGCGGACCAGTGCTGATCCAGCGCCTTTCCAGGAATGCGGAACTGAACAGTTTGGCCGTAATGGCCATCTCCCGGTGGAGAACACCTCGTTTTGCAACGAGAACTGAGGATGGCTCCAGAGGAAGGACTCGAACCTTCAACCCCACGGTTAACAGCCGCGTGCTCTACCATTGAGCTACTCTGGAATGCAAAGGGCGCGTAATTTACAAATTGGCCCCGGCTCGTCAACGGGTTTCCTGTGCGCCGCTGCGGCTTCCGATCAATCCCCCCGCAGCGCGCGCCATTCGTTCGTGCGAATTTCTCCGCTGAAGTCCGTGGTGTATTTGCCGGTGATGGCGTCGCCGCTGAACTTGCCCCAGTACCAGTTCGTGCTCTGCTCGCCGGTCGAACGCTCGCGCTCGGTCTGGAAAGTCACGTCGCCGTCCTTGTAGTGCGCGTGCTTGATCTCCTGATCCGTGCGGCCTGCGTTCAATTTGCCGGAGAGCCGGTCGCCTTCCTCGCGCTTGAGCGTGAGTGTGGCTTCACCGAAGCCGCCGCCGCCGCGCGGGCCGCCACCGCCGGGCCGCCGCGCACCCTGGCCCGCGCCCTGCGCGCCGCCGGGCGCGTTTGTGCCGAAGGTCGGACGCCATTTCCACACGCCCTC
>JANOAY010000715.1:0-3549 GCA_031411375.1 Pedosphaera sp.
GCTGAAGATTGACCGCACCGACGGCAACGAGCGCACCTTCACCGGCGGCGGCGTCACGATCAATTACCAGGACCCGGACGGTCTTGAAATGGTGACGCCCGTGCGCGCGCCGCAGGCCGCCTACATCCAGTCCTTCTTCAACTTCTTCAACACCGGCATCACCGGCGCGGCGCTGACCAACACCGCGAGCACGAACCACTATTCCAACTACCTCGACGTGGACCGGTCCATTGACCTGCACCTCGCCAACGTGCTGACCATGAACGTGGATGGCTACCGCCTGAGCGGCTACATGTACAAGCCGCGCGGCGGCAAAATGGTCTGGGGCCCGCTCTGGGACGTGGACCGCGGACTGGGCACGACGAAGGGCGACGGTCGCTCCTTCGACCCGCGCTCGTGGCAGTCCTCGACGCCCTCGGGCGCGGGCGGCACGGACTGGGGCACGGACTTTTTCGCGGGCACGACCGCGCCGTTCTGGCTGGGGCGGGTGTTTGCCGACGTGGATTTCTGGCAGCGCTGGATTGACCGCTACCAGGAATGGCGGCAGCACGCGCTGACCACGAACGCCATCGCCGGCTATGTGGATGAATTTGCGAACGACGTGCGCGAGGCGCAGCCGCGCGAATTGAAACGCTGGCAGGGCGGCGGCGCGTCCGATACCAGCCCGCGCAGCGGCGTCTTCAACACGATCTCGAACGGTGTGTTCGGCATCTTCTTCCAGCACAACTTTCCCGGCACCTATCAGGGCGAGATTGATTTCCAGAAACGCTGGCTGCTGGAGCGCATCCACTTCATGGACACGCAGATGGTCGCGCGGCCGAACCTCAGCCTCGGCGAAGGCCAGGTCGCGCTCGGGACTGTCGTCACGCTCACGAACAACACCACCAACGTGAACGCGAAAATTTATTACACCCTCGACGGCTCCGACCCGCGCCGTTTCCAAGGCGGCACCAACCCCGCCGCGATTCTCTACAGCGGCCCCATCGTCATCACCAACAACGTCCGCATCCACGCCCGCGTGGTGAACCCGCTGAACCGCAACCTCACCGGTCGCAGCCCCTCCGGCGCCTACAACCCGGTCACGAACAGCACTTGGTCCGGCAACGTCGCCGCCACCTACTACATCACCACCCCGCCGCTGGTCGTCTCCGAGCTGATGTACAACCCCGCGCCGCCGCCCGCCGGCAACACCAACGACGCGGACAACTACGAGTTCGTGGAATTGCAAAACATCGGCGCGACCACGCTCAACCTCGTCGGCTTCCGGTTCACGAACGGCATTGATTTCACCTTCGTGGCCACCAACGGCGTGACCAATCTCGCGCCCGGAGGTTACGTGCTGATCGTGAAACATTTCCAGGCGTTCACCAACCGCTACGGCAACCCCGGCAACATCGCGGGCGTCTATGGCGGCACGCTCGACAACGGCGGCGAGCGCCTCACCCTCGTCGGTCCGCGCCTCGAACCCATCCTCGACTTCAGCTATCAGGACGACTGGTATCCGCTCTCGGACGGCCTCGGCTTCTCGCTCGTCATCAACGATCCAAACGCGCCGCTCAACACCTGGGGCGACAGCACGAGCTGGCACCACAGCAGTTTTGAAAACGGCTCGCCCGGTGCCACCGAGCCGGCCCCGATCTTCATCTCCACTGTGCTCGTCAACGAGGCGCTGGCCCACACCGACCCGCCGTTCGTGGACGTCATCGAACTCTACAATCCGAACACGAACGACGTGGACATCAGCGGCTGGTACCTCACCGACGACCGGCAGGAGCCGAAGAAGTTCCAGATTCCCGCCACCACCGTCATGTCCGCCGGCGGCTACGTGATCTTCTTCGAGAACGAGTTCAACACCGGCCCGACCGGTTTCTCGCTCGGCTCGAACGGCGACGAACTGTTCCTCTTCTCCGCGACGAACGGCCTGCTCACCGGCTTCGCGCACGGCTTTGATTTCGGCGCGTCGTCGAACGGACTCTCGCTCGGCCGCTACGTGAACAGCCAGGGCAACGAAGACTTCGTCGCGCAGCTCGCCAACACCTTCGGCGCGGCGAACACCCTCCCGCTCGTCGGCCCCGTTGTGGTAAGCGAGATTCAATATCACCCGCCCGAGACGCGCGCCGGCACGAACCTGCTCGACAACGCGCTGGAAGAATTCGTCGAACTGCACAACCTCACGTTCTCCCCCGTGCCGCTCTTTGATTCCAACCACCGCACCAACACCTGGCGGCTCTCGCAGGCCGTGAGCTTCGACTTCCCGACCAACGTCACCATCGGGCCGACGGGCTTCGTGGTCGTGGTGAACTTCAATCCGCAGACCAACACCGTGCAGGCCGCCGCCTTCCGCGCGAAGTACAACGTCCATCCCTCCATCCCGCTCTATGGCCCGTACGGCGGCAAGCTCGACAACTCCAGCGGCAACGTCCGCCTCTCGCGCCCTGACGCGCCGAACGCGGATGCCAGCGTGCCTTACATCCTCGTAGACCGCGTCGAGTACGGGGACGTTGCGCCGTGGCCCGTGCTGGCGGACGGGGCCGGCCCCTCGCTGCATCGTCTCGTCGTGGGCGACTACGGCAATGACCCGACGAACTGGACCGCCGCCCGGCCCTCGCCCGGCACGCCCTTCACCGCCGGAGGCACGCTGCCTTCTGTGATCCAGCACCCGGCGAACGCCGTGGTCTTCGCCGCCAGTTCCGGCGCGACCTCCACGAACTACGCGGTTGGCACCACCAACTTCATCGCCGCCTTCAACGACGCCACGCTTTACCAGTGGCGCGTCAACGGCAACGCCGTCCCCGGCGCGACCAACGCCACCCTCCTGCTGACCAACATCCAGTTCGCCGACGCCGGCCTCTACAGCCTCGTGGGCTACAACAGCGCCGGGGCCACCGTGACTTCGAACGCGACCCTCACCGTCTTCTCCCCCGTCACCATCCTCATCCAGCCCAGCAGCCAGAACGTGGCGCAGAACGCGACCGTGAACCTCTCGCTCCTCGCCATCGGCGTCGGCACGCTCCGCTACCAGTGGCGCTTCCAGGGCGTGGACATTCCCGACGCCACGAACGTGAACTACAGCTTCACCGGCGCGAACCCGACCAAGAACGGCAACTACTCGGTCCTCGTGCAGGACGACCTGAGCAGCCTCGTCAGCTCGAACGCGCTCATCACCGCGCCGCTGATTTTCTTCACGCTGCAACCCACGAACCAGAACGTGCAGCCCGGGACCAACGTCACCCTCGTCGCCGCCGCCAGCGGCTACGGCACCGTCAGCTACCAATGGCAGTTCAACGGCACGAACATCCCCGGCGCGACCAGCGCCAGCTACAGTTTCACCGGGGCCAGCCTGTTCAATCACCACGGCGATTTCTCCGTCGTGGCCACGGATGATTACACCTCCGTGACCAGCACGAACGCCTTCATCTACGTGCTCGTGCGGCCCGGCTTCCTCGTGCCGCTCGCCGCGCGCAGCGTGCTCCAGGGCAGCACCTTCACCCTCAACGTGCTCGCCACCGGAGCGCCGCCCATCTGGTACCGCTGGATTCGCGCCAGCGC
>JANOAY010000716.1:0-2988 GCA_031411375.1 Pedosphaera sp.
ACCCCGGCGAGCACGCAAACGATGGCCGAGCCGGTGGGGAAATTGAACTGCCACGACGCAAACAGGCCCGCCCCGCCGCCCACGGTCGCGACGAGCCAGCCGATGAGCAACATCTGGCGCAGGCCCGTGGCCAGCAGCGCCGCGCACACAGCGGGGATGATGAGATACGAGAAGACCAGCAGTACGCCGCCGATTTGCACGAAGCTGGTCACGACCAGACCGAACAGCGCATAGAACAGAAAGTCCCACCAGCGGATTGACATGCCTTCCGCTTTGGCGCGCGCCGGCTCGAAGGAGAGGATGAAAAACTGCTTGCGGAAAATCCAATGCACGACGGCGATGGCGGCGTAGAGTGCGGCGGTCTTCCAGACTTGCGGCCAGGTGACCGTGAGCACATCGCCCACGAGCGTCTTCTTCAGTTCCTCGTTGCCACCGTGCGAACGGTCGAGCACCAGAATCGATGCCGCCGCCGCGACGACGTAAACGATTCCAATCAGCGCCTCCTGCGGGACGCGGTGCGTGCCGTGGTTGCGCGTCATCGCGAAGATGAACGCGCCGACAAATGTGAAGCCCAGCGACCAGAGATAGGCGTGAATGTCGTTCGTGTCATGGCCCAGCATCAGGCACACGGACGTGCCGAGCGCCGCGACCTGCGCTAGGGCAAGGTCCACGAAAATGATTTCGCGGCGCACGATGTGCAGGCCGAGATAGACCAAAATCGCCGGCAGGAGCAGGCACGCCAGCAACGGATACAGCATCAGTTGAAAATCAAACGACACGGCGGCTCCTTATTTGGTTTGGGCGGCGAAGGCTTTCGCGAGCGCCTGCACGAGTGAATCCATCCAGCCCACATAATCCTCCGGCACGCCCTTGCTGCCGGGATACGCCGCGAAGTCGATCACGGTCGAGCCGGTGCGGCTCGCGACCAGGTCCGCGCTGCGATGATTTACATGCGGCTCGACGATGATAATGCGGACGTTCCCGCTCTTCATCGCCGCGATGACTTCCGACAGATGCGCGGGCGACGGAGGAATGCCGGGCTTCGGTTCGAGGAACAATCCGCCCTTCAGCTCGAACTGCTTCGTGAAGTACGGCCACGAATTGTGATAGCCCGCGATCTGTTGCCCGGCGTACGGGGCCAGAGCCTTCTTCCACTCGGCCAGCTTGGCGTCGAGGCGTTGCTGGAATTTTTCCAGATTCGCCTGAAACGTCGCCGCTGATTTTTCGTCCAGCGCGGTGAAGGCGCGGGCGATGTTTTGCGCCACGATTTTGGCGTTCGCCGGATCGGTGGTGAAATGCGGATTGCCCGCAGCGTGCTCGTCGCCCTTCGACCGGTCGAGGGCGGTGGGAACTTCCAGCATGGCGATGCCTTGGTTGCAGGCGACGCGTCCCGGTTTCCCAGACGTGAGGCGGGCGTTGCGCGCCTGTTCCACGAGCGGAGCCAGCCAGGCGATTTCCAGTTCCGCGCCGCCTTCGAGCAGCGCGTCGGCCTTGTTGAGCTTCACCACGAAACTCGGCTTGGCCTCGACGAAGTGCGCGTCCTCCGTCGGCTTGGCCATTGTGAAGACCTCGACCTGGTCGCCGCCGATCTCGCGGGCGATGGCGCCGAAGTCCGGCGTGGTGGCTACAACATTCAACTTCGCCTGTGCCGTCCCGCTCGCGAACAGCACGGCCAGCAGAGTGATTAAAATTTTCATAACTTTAGAATTTATGGGCCGCGTGCGCGCCGAGGAGGAATTCAAATTGCAACCAGATCGAATGATCTTCGCCGACGCCGCGCCGGTCATCGTAGTTGTATTGGAGACGGAGTTTCGAGAACTCCGTCGGGAACCACGTTACGTTTGGTGAGATGCGCCAGCGCTCGGCGCGCTCCGGATCGCGGCCCAGTCGCTTGCCGTCGAGCGTGAGCGGAAGTTTTTCGTAATCGCCGCGCGAGCCGGTCACGAAGTCGCCGCGCAGTCCCGCGACCCAGCCTTGGCGGAAACCGTAGAGCACCTGGGAATAAAAGCCGCCATCGGTGACGGTTTCACGCCGCAGGAACGCTGGCTGACCCGTGGCGGCGTTCACGACTTCGCCGTTGTCCGCGAGGCCGTTGCCATTCTCATCCCAATCGAACGCGCCGAGCTGATAGCGTCGCAGCATCGCCTCCGTCTGCCACGAGACGAACGGGAAACCGGCGTGGTGATTCACCGGCTTCCATTTCCAGTAGGCGTCCACGCCGTAAATCTGTGTGACGGTATCGCCGCGCGCGCCGCTGCCATTCGGGCCGAGCGCCGCCGAGGCGCCGAGCAAAAGCGTCTGCTCGTCGGTCAGTTCAAAGGAGGTCGCGAGGCGCGGCGTGAAAAGCAAATCCTCCACGCCTTGCACACCACGATCATTGTCAGGATGCCGGTAGCCGAAGGGCAGTCCCTTCTCCTCGTCGCTGTGGCTATGGCCTGCGCTGCGAAAACTCGCCGCTGTTTCGCCGTGGCTGTTCTGGATGCCGAGCGAGAGTTCCGTGAAGAACGGCGTGGGCGCGAGCCACGCGAGACGCGCGCCCGGATTCCGCAGGCCGTCCGCCCCGAACAAACGCGTGCTGACCAGCGGCGCGTCTACGAAGCCCCACGCGTGCGGATGCTGCGAGTTGATGCGCCCGAAGTCGGTGAGCAATTGCCCCGCGCGCACCTGGAGATTCCACGGGAGCGCCACGGTTTCGAGCCACGCCTCCTCCAGTTCCATGAACGACTCGCCGCCCGAATCAATCGAGAAGAGGATGTTCGCGTTGCCCCGGAAGTAAGGATCCACCGCGCCTTGCAGGTTCAACTCCACACCTTGCACGGTGAAGCCGCGCTGGTTCGGATCGTGTCCGCCGGGCTGCGTTCCGCCCTCGATGTCTCTCGCGCTCGAACCGCCGACAGCGAACGTCGCCACCGCGCCGAGGTCGGCGTAGGCCGCGCCCCGGCTGACGCGAATGGGATCGGCGGGTGACCACTTTTTGCCGGAGAGCGG
>JANOAY010000717.1:0-8333 GCA_031411375.1 Pedosphaera sp.
GCAGCGCGTATTTCCATTTGCTCGGCGCGAGTTCGCGTTCGTCGAGATGCACCATGAGCATGGTGAGCGAGGCCACGAGGCCCGCCGCCGCCGGGATGGGGAAGCCGAGGAATTCCTTGCCGCCGCCCGAGCCGGCCATCGCTGCGATGCAGTTGAAGCGCGCGAGCCGGAACGCGCCCGCGAGCAGATAAGCCGAGGAGATGAACCAGCCGAACTCCGGGTGATTAACGAAAACCTCGCGCAAGACCACGCGATGCACGAGGAACGCGGGCGCGACGCCGAAGGAAACCAAATCCGCCAGCGAATCAAACTCGCGGCCAAACGGACTTTCGACGCCCATCATGCGCGCGATCCGGCCATCGAAGAGGTCAAAGATGCAGGCGAGCAGGATGAAGCCTAGGGCGATTTTGATCTTCTTGTAATCGGGGTGGGCCACGTCCGCGCCGAGATCGACGCCCACGATGTAGGTCAGGGCGACGAAGCCGCAGAAGAGGTTCGCGGCGGTGAAGAGGTTCGGCAGAAAATATATTTTCAGCTTCGGCTCCGGCGCGTCCGGCGTTGGTGTTGGTTCAGCCATGTTCAGCTTTCAAATTTGGCGACGACCGACTGGCCGCCCGCCACTTCATCGCCCGCATTGACGAGCAACTTGACCTGCGGCGGCAAATACAATTCCACGCGCGCGGCCGGACGCATCATGGCGATGCGGACACTGCGCGCGACGATCTCGTTCGATTTGATCCAAGGCAGGATGCGCTGGCCCCAAGTGCCGCCGATGAGGCGCACGGCAATTTTCGTCGCGGGCCGGCCGATGGCGTCGAGGCCGATGAGCAAATTTTCCGTGCTCACCACGCCGCCGTCTTTGCCCGCGCGGCGATGCTCGAAGTACCCGACCGTGGCGGTGAGCGGCGCGTATTGCATTTGCACGTCGGTGAGCGCGACGTGGATGGAGAGGCGCTTGCAGGGGCCGTGGATAAATTCATTTTCCAGCGCGTCCTCGATGGATTCGATGCGTCCGTGCGCGGGCGCGACAATGGCGTTGAGGTCGCTCGGCTCCGCCGGATCGGGATCGCGCGAAAGATAAACCGCCGCCACGAGAAGCACCGCCCAGACGGCGATGAAGATTTTGTGATAGGCAAGGATGAACCCGCCCAGTTGCTGCCCCGCCCACGCGGCCACGAACAGCCCAATGAGCGCGGCCAGCGACCATAGCACGAGCCGGAGCGTGGCTTGGTTGGCGTGGCCGGTGTTCATGTGATTCGCGCGGGACGCTACCGGCGGCGGCGGACGATGAAAAGAATTTCGCGCGTCATCTGGGGATTAGAATGGTTGCAACGCGACAAAGGCAGGAGTTGCGGACAGCCATGCCCGCAGTCCGTTTCGCTTGGGCCGGGCCGCGTTCTTCGGAGGAACGGCGGACGTGGCTGTCCGCCGCTCCGCCTGCCCCACGTCAGGGCTTGCTGGTGATCTGCGCCCAGTTGAGGTGTTGCGAGGCGGCGTATTTGGCGAAGGCCAGTTCGTTCTGCATCAGCACGGCGCGCACGATGCTGGAATCATCCGCGCGTCCGAAGCCGCCGATCATGTCGGGAATGATGTTCGCCTTCTTGTGCGCGTACATCACGGCGAAGGCGGCGCGGGCGAACGCGACGTAGGGCAAATCCTTGTAGGCACCTTCCGCCACGTCCTCGACGACGTCGGCAAGGAATTCAAGCTGGTCCACCAAGTGCGGAAACTTGGGCGCATGAATCTGCGTGAACTCGACTTTCCACAGCGGCAGGTCGCGCAGCATATCATCCACGATGGCGGGCGTCATGTAGGCCGCGCCGTGATTCAGGAAATCAGCAATCTCAGACATGCGGCGACGCTACCGGCGGGCTGGCGAGGAAGTAAATCAGTAATCAGTAATCGGTAATCAGTGATTCAGTCAGCGACGCGGACGACTCTTGAACTGGGCTTCACTTCGAGGTTACGCCAATGGCTTGGACGGGTGGGGCGGCGTCGAGTCGTGGCCCGGCGCGCGCGGAGCGACGACGCCCCACCTCTCTCGTCGGACTTTCAGCTTTTCAGCCTTTCAGCCTTTCCGCTTTTTCCAAGCCCCATCTACACTCCGGGCATGTCGCTGCCTGCTGATTACCACATGCACACGCCACTCTGCCGCCACGCGGTCGGCGAGCCGACGGAGTATGCCGCGCAGGCCGTCGCGCTGGGGCTGAAGGAAATCGGCTTCACCGATCATTCGCCGATGCGGCGCGATGACTTCGACAACTGGCGGATGCGCGCCGACCAGCTCGACGAGTACGTGGAGAAGGTCCGCCGCGCCCAGCGCGAACATCCGTCGTTGCTCATCCGGCTCGGCCTCGAAGTGGATTACCTGCCCGGTCAGGAGGAGTGGATTCGCGAACTGTCCTCGCGCCATCCGTGGGATTACTTCATCGGCTCCGTGCATTACGTGAGCGACTCGTGGGCGGTGGACAATCCCGAGATGATTTCCCGCTGGCGCGAGCGCGACGCTTACGAAGTGTGGAGCGTGTATTTCGACTGGCTGACGCAGGCGGCGGAATCGCGGCTCTTTGAAATCATCGGCCACGCGGACTTGCCGAAGAAATTTGGTTTCGTGCCCAAGCAAGATTGCACACCGCTCTACGAGAAATTCCTGCGCGCCGCGAAGAGCGCCGACGTGGCCATCGAACTCAACACCGCCGGCCTGCGCAAAGAGTGCCGCGAGATTTACCCGTCGCCGCAAATCGTCCGCCTCGCGCACCAGCACGGCGTGCCCATCACCTTCGGCTCGGACGCGCACGCGCCGCGCGAGGTGGGGATGGATTTGGCGAAGGCGGTCGAACTCGCTAAGAGCGCGGGCTACAGGCAGCGGTGCCGGTTCATCCAGCGGCAACGGACTGCCATTCCCCTCGCATGAATGAGCGGTCCGAACCATTCCGCCGGTTCCACGAGTCCTTCTTCGGCAGTCGTGGCTACGGGTGGGAGCCGGACACTCATGCCCTCTGCAATCTCGAAGGTGAGGAACGCGCCACCGGTGAAGATTTGCTAATCGAGGCCTTGCGCCGGGGTGACTCCGAAGCGGCCTACGGCTTGCGGAAACTTGGATCAACGAAAGCCTTGCCGGCCTTGCACACGGCGCTGAAACAACCTGACGCCCGTCTGCGCATTCAATCCGCCCTCGCGCTCTGGCAGCTTGAACGCTTCCCGAGCGCCGCGCGTGTCATCATTCGCTGCATGGGCGCGAAAGCCCCGTCCGACCCCGTGGACGATGAGGAGATCGATGGAGACTTGCTGGAGTTCGAACAGATCGATGGGGTCTGCGCGTTGGGCGAGATTTCGACTCGTGAATCGGCCGACGCTCTCGTCGCGGCGCTCAGCCATCCGCGCGATCTGGTCAGGTACAATGCCGCCCGCGCCCTTGCCCGGCTCGGTGGACAGGCGCGAGACATTGCCGCACGGCAAACGCAGTTGATGAGCCGGGAACCCGCCGAAGCCGCGGCGGCGCGCGAGGCCATCCTGGCAGCGATTGATGTTTCAGGCATCGAGGATCAAGGTCCGCAAGACTTTGAAATCTACTTTGATCCCTTGGCGCACGAATACCTCGTCTATGCCGAGGGCAACAAACATTTCCATTTTCATCCCGACTACTCGGCGAAGCCGTTCACCGTACCCACGGGCGATTATCTTTCAGGAATGCTGGGCCAGCCCCGCGCCTTTGCGGTGGGGGAACGTGAACGCATCATTCCCCGGCTCGAAACATTCCTCGCCCGGGAGAAGGCGGCGTTCAGAACCTCTGTGGTGAGGCATCGTCCCGAGCCGAGTGAACTGACGCCGGCGCTGGGCGGCAAAGTGCGCTTGAAGGCCATGTCGAGCATGGCGACCACGGTGGAAGAAGCAGAGGCCAGCCTTCCTCGTTGGGCCAGGGTTGTGCTTTTGATGGCTGGACTGGTGCTCGGTGGCGGAGCCGGTCTCTCGGTGGGAAAGCTTCTCGAAATGTTGTTGGACATGCGAAGCCCCACCGCCTGGGTTTGTTCGGCCTTGGGGGCAGCGGTCGGAAGTATCGCGGCCTGGCTCCGCTGGCGCGGATGATTTGCTTGACCGCCCCGCGCACGCTCGCAACCCTCGCCGCGAATTCACCGCACTCCTATGAACACAAAACTCGTCGCGCTCGCTGCTTTTTCCGCCCTCACCTTTACCGCCTGTACCACGCACGTCGCGCCGACGGCGGAACCGACGCCCGTGCCCACGACCGCGAACAACACCAACCCGCCCATCACCATCCGCCTCGCCTCGGGCACGCTCGGCAGCATCGAGCGCCTCGACCCCGCGCTCGACGCCTTGCTGCCGAAGGACGCCGTGATCGAGAAACTCGCCGCCGGCTTCGACTGGTCGGAAGGCCCGGTCTGGATGTCGGGCGGCTACCTGCTCTTCTCCGACGTGCCGATGAACACCATCTTCTCGTGGCGGCCCGGCAGCTTGAGCACGTTCATCCAGCCCAGCGGTTACACCGGCACTTTGCCGCGCGGTGGCGAACCGGGTTCCAATGGACTCACCCGCGACAAGAACGGGCTCCTCATCGCCTGCCAGCACGGCGACCGGCGGGTGGCGCGCTGGAACGGCTCCCAGTGGGTCACGCTCGCCGACAAGTTCGAGGGCAAACGCTTCAACAGCCCGAACGACGTGGTCCTGAAATCCAACGGCGACCTCTACTTCACCGACCCGCCCTACGGCCTGCCCAAGAACATGAGCGACCCGACGAAAGAGATTTCCTTCCAAGGCGTCTATCGCGTCGTGGACGGCAAGGTGACGTTGCTCACCGATGAAGTGTCGCGCCCGAACGGACTCGCCTTCTCGCCCGATGAAAAAATTCTCTACGTTGCCAGCAGTGATCCGAAGAAAGCGATCTGGATGTCCTACCCCGTGAAGGCCGACGGCACGCTCGGCGCAGGCAAAATATTCTTCGACGCCACCGGAATGCAGAAAGGACGCAAGGGCCTGCCCGACGGTTTGAAAGTTGATCAAGCCGGCAACCTCTGGGCCACGGGACCCGGCGGCGTGCTGATCATTTCGCCCGAGGGCAAACACCTCGGCACGCTCGCCACCGGCGAAGCCACCGCCAACTGCGCCTGGGGCGACGACGGCTCCACCCTCTACATCACCGCCGACATGTTCCTCTGCCGCGTGAAGACGAAGGCCAAGGGGAAAATCTGAAAGGCTGAAAAGCTGAAATAGGTAGGGCCGCGCGGCCGCGCGGCTGGGGAAGACAGCGCCACGACTCATGATCATTAGCTACATCGTCGGCTTCGTCTTCTGCGCGGTGGGCGCGCTGTTCTTTTTCGGGACGCTGGCGGCGTCCATCGCCAAGGCTCGCGCCCGGCGCCACTGGCCGCGCGTCAGCGGCGTCGTGTTGCGCAACGCCGAACGGCTCAGTCGCCAGGAGAAGACGCTGCTCGCTCCCGTGGTGGAATTCACCAATCGCGAAGGCCAGACCATCATCTTCACTTCCGCCGCGGCGACCAGTTGGCAACGCTACGCGCCCGGCCGCCGCGTGCCCGTGATCTACAATCCCGCGCTGCCGGACGACGCCGAGATCGCCACCTTCGCGAGCCGGTGGTTTGGCCCGCTCACATTGATGGTCATCGGTGTCTTCTTCCTCGGCCTGGGCCTCCACATCTTCCGCTCACGGTAGGGCCGCGCGGTCGCGCGGCGGGGGGGTGTCGCCGCCGGATGCGCACCAACTCGTGGCTTCATGGGCTGCAAAATAATTTTCTCGCCCAGGCCAAAGCGGGCTTGGCGAGCCTCGTCCGCCGCATCGCCAAGGACGATCCGCAAACCGCCGAACGCATCGGCCATGCGCTCATTGACCGCGTAGCCAGTCCGAAAAATTTCCCGCTCCTCCGCGCGCCCTGTCCCCAACGCCACGGCGTGGGCAAACTCGTCTCCCGTCCCTGCGTCATTTTCTAACGCGCCAAGCTGGAGGAAAGTCGCGTGAATATTCTCCGCTACTGGCAAGGCGCGGAGGACAAACCAACGCGGGCCGAAGCTCTGGAGAGTTTCTGGCAGTCGCCACTTCGCCCCTATCTTCGATAGCCCCTACGCCGCCGCCTTCTGCTTCTCGGTGAAATGGCCGTGGGCGCGGAATTTCGCGTAGCGCTGCTTCAGGCGTTCCTCGACGGAGAGTTTCAGGAGCGTTTCGAGATTCGCGAGCAGGTGCTTCTTCAAGCTCGCCGCCGTGGTCTTGGGATCGTTGTGCGCGCCGCCGAGCGGTTCGGGGATGATTTCGTCCACGAGGCCGAGTTCGAGCAAATCCTTGGCGGTGATCTTGAGCGCCGCCGCCGCCTTCTCCGCCGCCGCGCGTTCCTTCCACAGAATGGCCGCGCAGCCTTCGGGGCTGATGACGGAGTAGTAGGCGTTCTCCAGAATCATCACGCGGTCGGCCACGCCGATGCCGAGCGCGCCACCGGAGCCGCCCTCGCCGATGACCACGGCGATGATCGGCACCTCGAACAGCATCATCTCGCGCAGGTTCACGGCGATGGCCTCGCCGATGTGGCGTTCCTCGGAACCGATGCCGGGATACGCGCCCGCCGTGTCAATGAGCGTGATGATGGGCAGGCCGAACTTGTCGGCGAGGCGCATGAGGCGGAGCGCCTTGCGATAGCCTTCGGGGTGCGCGGAGCCGAAGTTGCGGCGGATGTTTTCCTTGGTGTCGCGGCCCTTCTGCGTGCCGAGCACGAGCACCTTGTGTTCGCCGAGCTTGGCGAAGCCGCCGACGATGGCGCGATCTTCCGCGAACAAACGGTCGCCGTGAATTTCGCTGAAGCCGGTGAAGGTGCTACCGAGGTAATCGAGCGTGAACGGCCGTTTGGGATGCCGCGCGAGTTGCACGCGCTGCCAGGCAGTGAGGTTCGTGTAAATCTGCCGACGAGTCTCGGCGATCTTCTTTTCGATCTGCGCGACCTCGACATCAAAGTTCAGGCCCAGCGTCTCAGGATGCTGCTTTAGCTCCTCCAGTTTGCGCTGCAATTCGATGATGGGCTTCTCGAACTCGAGTTGATGTTTCATGAGATGGAGAGTCTAGTTTTCCGGGCGTAAGTCAGGCAACGGCGAATTCCGCGCCTACTTCTTCTGCGTCTGCATCCACAGAATCCAGTCGCCCTCGGCGGGCGTGGGGAATTGCGCGGTGGTGTCCGTGATGACGGCGACGGCGGCGCTGCTTTCGCCGGTGCGCGGGTTGAACCACTTCACTTCCGGCGCGGGCGGCAGCGAGGCGAGGAGGATTTCAATCGTCCGTTCCTCGGGCACATAGACCACGGTGAGATCGCCTTTCACCGAGCGCGCGGCGGCGATGTATTTGCGCGGCGACTGGTTGCCGGGATTGTTGACCACCGCGCCGGGGAGCGGGCGGAGCTGGTTCCATTCAATCATCGAAAAGAACGTGACGAGATTCGTCATCTGCTGCGCGCCGGGGAGGAACAGCGCCTTCTGCCACGGGAGCGGCACGCCGGTGCCGGGATGATCGGTGGGCGGTTTCGTGCCGTCGTCCCAGCCCCAGACGCCGTGACCGCCGTAGCTCACGCCCGCCGTCGGCGTGTTGAGCAGCGACCAGTAAAGCGTGCGGCGCACGAGGTCGGCACTGAGCGGCTGCTTCGAGTTGTAGGCAAGATGGCCTTCGTAGGGCGGCTCCAGATTGATGATGGGATGGCGCGGCGCGTTCTCCCAATCCTGCGTGATGGGGCCGCCGGTCAGCCACTTCAACGACTCGTCGCTGTCGCCGTGACCGCTCTGGTAGCCGATGATGCCGGTCCACTTCTCGTCTTTGAATTCGCGTTGCACCCAGTGCTGGCCTTGCGGGTGCATGATCACGGGCGCGTGAGAAATATCATCGAAGACTGCGCGCCCGACGCGCCGCCACTTCTCGCCTGCGCTGCCGAAGTAATGGCCGTCGCCGCCGAGAATCCACACCACGTCATTGGCCTGCCAGCGCGCGACCATGTAGCGCGCGAGGAGGATCAACTGATCCTCGGGCAGAAACGCGCCGGGATTGTGTTCCGCGCTGCGCCCGCCGATGGCCCAGAGCAGCACGGGGATGTTCAGCAAACCGGCCTGGTTCACCGCGTCGGCCTTTTCGTCGAGACGGCGGAAGAACTCGGGGTTGATGGAAATTTTTTCTTGGCCCGTGAACGCGGCCTCGCCCTTCGCATCGCCGGACGGGGACGCGCGCCATTGCGTGGCGACCCACTTCACGCCGGAGAATTTCTGCGCCGCGCGCGTCTGCAAATAGAAGTCCCAGTCCTTGGGCGTCGCCAGCAGCGCGCCGTTCCACGCGGTATCGG
>JANOAY010000718.1:0-12826 GCA_031411375.1 Pedosphaera sp.
CTCGTCGGCTGGGATTCGATCAATCCCGGCGCGGACGGAACTTTCTCCGTCATCACGAAAGGCTACGGCGCGATTGTGAAAGATTTCTTCTCGAACATGGGGCCGGGCGCAGGCCCGGGCGTGGTGTTCACGAACGCCTACGGCGGTCTCGGCTACGCGCTCACGGCGGTCATGCTGCTCGAATACGGGCCGGACGCGCTGTCCATCGTGACGCAGCCGGCGGCGCTGACTACGGTGCAGGAGCCGCAAAGTTTCACGCTGACCGCTGGAGTTGAAGGCACGGCTCCGTATTTCCAATGGTATCACAACGGCGCGATCATTCCCGGAGCGACGCTTCGTAATTACACCGTGGGCATTTCCGCCCTGGCGAACACGGGCGACTACACGCTCGTCATCACCAACTCGACGAGTTCAATCACCAGTTCCATCGCGCAAGTCATCATCACGCCGGACACCACCGCGCCCACGCTGGTGCGCGCAGTGGGCAGCGCGACGTTCACGAACGTCGTGGTCAGCTTCAGCGAACTGATGGCCACCGGCACCGGCAGCAATCCGGCCAATTACACCATCACGAATTCTTCGGGCGCATCGCTCGCCGTCTTCACCGCCAGCGTGAGCGGCACGAACGTGACGTTGCTCACGGCTCCGCAAACGTCGGGCGTGCGCTACACCGTCGTGGTCAGCAGTCTCGCGGATCGCGCGGCGACGCCGAACGTGATCGCGGCGAACAGCCCGGTGTCGTTCACCGCGTGGCTGTTCTCGAAAGGCATCGCCTTGATGGAAACGTATGAGACGGGCGGCGGCACGGCGGTTTCCCAGCTCACCAATCATGCGACCTATCCGAACAGCCCACGCGAACAGTTCTTCATCACGCGTCCGAACAGTCGCGAAGCCTATCCGAATGACACGCACGAAAATTACGGCGGGCGCATCCGAGGCTGGTTCATCCCCGCCACCACCGGCAACGTGCAGTTCAGCATCATCAACGACGACGACGCGGCCGTGCGGTTCAGCCTCTCCGAATTTGCCTCGGAAGCACAGAACGTCGGCGGCCAGGTGTGCTGCTCGTCCACCTATCGTAATGTTGGCTCGCCCCTGAGCCTCGTGGCGGGCACCCGATACTACTACGAACTGCTGTGGAAAGAAGGCGGCGGCGGCGATTACGCGGCGCTCTCGATTGATGGTGCCAATGTGATTCCCAGCGCGCAGGTCGGCCTCTACGCCAATCCCGATCTCGTCACGCTCGCCATCACCACACAGCCGACGAACAAGCAGAGCATCGTCAACCAGACGGCGACCTTCTCCGTCACTGCGACGAACACGCCGCTCGACGGCATCGCGCGCACGCTGACTTACCAATGGCGTTCCAACGGCGTGGAAATCGCCGGGGCCACCGCCGCGACGTACACGACGCCGCTGCTGAGTGCGGCGGATGACGGCTCGCTCTACAGCGTGCAGGTGCTGACCGCCGGCGGAATTCTCCTGAGTTCCAACGCGCTGCTGACCGTGAGCAGCGATGTCACCCCGCCGGTGCTGGTCAGCGCGCGCGGTGATGAATCGTTCCAGCGGATTCTCCTGAACTGGAATGAGCTGATGTCCGCCGGCCCCGCCGGCGAGCCGGGCAACTTTATCATCTTCGACGGCAGCTCAAATCTGGTGGAGGTCAGCTCGACGAGCTACTCGGGTTCCAACTACATCCTCAATCTCGCCACGCCGCTCGCCCCCGGCGAAACCTATTGGCTCGAAATTGACGGCCAGACCGATCTGGCGGGCAACCCCACGCTCCCGTCCCCGGAGACGGTCTTTGACCCGTTCAGCGGCGTGGTGGCCAACGTGCGCTCGTTCGTCATCAGCCGCGGGTTCGCGCGCATGGACACTTATTTCGGCATCGCCGGAAATGCCGTCGCCGGGTTGGAGAGCGCCCCGAGCTATCCCAACAGTCCGAGCGAGCGTTACCTCGTCACCCAAATCAACAGCCGCCAAGTGTATCCCAACGACACGCACGAAACGTACGGCGGTCGCATCTACGGCTACTTCATCCCGACCGAGACGCGCGACCACACCTTCTACTTGCAAAGCGATGACAATTCCGTGTTGCGCATCAGCACGGACTCGAATCCGGCCAACAAAGTGGACATCACGGCGGAACTCGCGTGCTGCACGGCCTACCCTGCGCATCAGGGCACGTTGCCGATGGTCGCGGGCACCCGCTACTACTTCGAGGCGCTCTGGAAGGAAGGCGGCGGCGGCGACTTCGTGCGCGTGTCGATTGATGGCACGAACGTCGTGCCCGGCAACTTCCTCGCCATCGCGCTCGACCCGGCGATTGGTGACACGAACTTGGCCGGCATTTCCCAACCGCCCGCGACCGTGACCATTCTCGAAAACGCGCAGGCCACCTTCAGCGTCGTGGTGACGAACGCCGGGCCGTACGGCGCGGGCTACCAGTGGCAGATTGATACGGGCAGCGGCTTCAGCGACATCCCCGGCGCGGGCGCGGCGACGTACGTCACGCCGTTTCGTCTCGCGGCGGATGAAGGCGCGCTCTATCGCGTGCTGGTTTATCTCCCCGGCAAAACACTCACGAGCGCGTCGGCCACGTTGCACGTCACTCCTGACTTGCTGAAGCCCACCGTCGCCAGCGTGCGCGGCACTCGCACCTCCACATCCGTGCTCGTCACGTTCAGTGAACGCGTGTCCTTGGCCACGGCGGAACTCGCGGCGAACTACGCGCTCACCGATGCCGCCAATGCGCCCGTCGCGTTCGGCACGCCCGTCCTCAGCGTGGACCAATTCACCGTCACGCTGCCCACGGCGACGCTGCCCTACGGCTCGAACTACACGCTGCACATCGAGAACGTCGCCGACCTCGTGGGCAAAGTGATGATCGCGACCAACGTGCCGTTCCAAACGTGGACCATCGGACTCGGCTCGCTGTTCTTCGACGTGTATGGCGGACTCGATTCCCAGAACACCGTGGCCTCGTTCACCAATGCTCCGGCCTATCCGAACAGCCCCTCCCTGAGCGTGCATGTCGCAGGCGCGGACTCGCGGCTTTTCTATCCTGACAACTCGAACGAAACCTACGGCGGCCGACTCTCCGGCTACTTCGTGCCGCAAATCACGGGCAGCTACACGTTCTACGTCAGCGCGGATGATGACTCGGAACTTTCCCTCAGCACGGACAGTTCGCCCTCGAACCTCGTCGTCATTGCCACCTCGCCGTCCTGCTGCGCGCCGTTTGCCGATCACGCGTCCGCCTCCATCCCGCTGGTGGCAGGCGAGCGCTACTACATGCAAATGCTCTACAAAGAAGGCGGCGGCGGCGACTACGGACAGGTGGCCGCGAAGCTCACCAGCGATCCGCAAATCCTGGCTTTGATGCAGCCGATTAGCGGCGCGTTGCTCGCCTCGCTCGCTGATCCCGTCGGTGCTTCCATCACCATCACGCAGCAGCCGGTGAACAATTACTTCCTCACCAACAGCGGCCCGGCGAACAACCTGCTGTTCGAGAATTTCAACTCGAGCAACGGCGGCTTCACCGTCACCACTCCGCTCGCTTACACCGGCCCGTGGGCCTACAGCGCCGGCACCGGCACCTGGCGCGAAGACGGCCAGGCTCCCGACAACGGCCAGGCCAACGTCTCCGGCCTGAACAGCCCGACGCTCAGCGTCACCGTCACGGGCCACGTCGTGCTGACGTTCGTGCATCGCTACAGCTTCGAGTTCGACGGCACGCCGTGGGATGGCGGACAGGTTCGCGTGAGCGTGAATGGCGGCGCGTTCACCCCGGTGCCGACGTTCGCCTTCCGGCAGAACGGCTACAACGGAGCCGCCGTTTCCCTCGGCCAGCCCTCGTTCATCTCGACCTCGCCTGGCCACGGCAGCAGCACCCGCCTCACCACCATTGTGGACCTCGGCAAGTTCCAGCCCGGCGACACCGTGCGCGTGCAGTTCTTCGCGGCGAACGACAGCAACACGGCCGGCTCGGCGCCGAACTGGGAAATTGACAGCGTGCAACTCTCGCAAGGCAACAACCCGCTCTTCGCCATCCTCAGCGTGGGCGCGAGCGGCGTGAACGTGGAGAGCGGCACCAATGCGCCCTTCGCCTACCAATGGTTCCGCAACACCGGCTCCGGCTTCGTGGCCGTGCCCGGAGCCAGCACCGCCACCTACTGGTTCGTGCCGCAACCGGCGGATCATGGCGCAACCTTCCGCGCGGCCCTCTACATCCCCGGCGCAAGCACCACGTCCGGCACGATGCTCCTCGGCGTCGGCCAGCCCGTGCTGACCATCGCCGAACTGCCGGGGGGCAATGTTGTGCTGAGTTGGACGGGGCCGTACTGTTTGCAGGAAGCGAGCGTGCTCACACCGCCGACCACGACATGGACGAGTTCCGCCGCCGTCAACGGAGTCCCGTTGAATCCCGGCGTGGGCAACAAGTTCTATCGCCTGACCAACGTCGGTTGTCCGTGAACGACCGGCGCCTTTCGATGCGCCCGGCGGCTCGTTGAGAATTCAGAGGCGCTCCCGTTCGCGGGAGCGCCTTTTTGCTTGGGACGGAAGTTGGCGTGCGGGTTTTAGATCCTTTCCACAACCAGACAAGCCATTGTATTCGGCAACCAGTCGAAAAATCACAATCCCGTCGGATGATCCAGAAACACCCACGGCACACGGAACTTCTCGGAGAGCTGCGCGGCCGGCGCTTCATAAAAAACCGGAAGGCCGGACCAAGTTAACCTGATCCGGCCTGTGGTCTTGCCCTGGGCAGGGCCAGTTCCAAGATGGCGCAAAAAAAGCGACGCGTGTCCGCGTCGCTTGGCAAAGGTTTGAAGAAAATTACTTGGTCGCGGGCTGCACTTTGATCTGGGGAGCTGCGCCGCCAGGAATGGTGCGCATCGCAGGTGTTCCAGGTGCGCCGGGCGGCTTTGGGGCTTCGATGCCGAGGAGTTCCATTTCAAACACGAGCGTGGCGTGCGGCCCGATCTTGGGCGGCGAGCCGCGCTCGCCGTAGGCGAGGGCGCCGGGGATGTAGAGTTCCCACTTGTCGCCGACGTGCATGTTGGTCAGCGCCTCCTGCCAGCCGGCAATAACGCCCAGGACCGGAATGGTGAGCGGCTGGCCGCGCGTGTAGGAGCTGTCGAACTCGGTGCCGTCGGTGAGGGTGCCTTTGTAGTGGGCGGAGACGGAATCGGTGGGCTTGGGCTGCGGCCCTTTGCCGGCGACGAGCACTTTGTATTGGAGTCCGTCGGGCATGGTTTTCACGCCGGGCTTCTTGGCGTTCTCGACAAGCCAGGCTTCGCCGGCCTTGCGGTTGAGTTCGCCCTCGGCTTTTTGCTTTTCCATGCGCTTGGCGCGGAGGTCCTGCTGCCAGGCCATGAGGGTCTCGCGCACTTCCGCATCGGTGAGTTTGGTTTTGCCGCCGAGGGCGTCGCGCATTCCCGCAGCGACCTGGTCGAGGTCCACGTCGGCCCCCTGCGTTTTCATGCTGCCGCCGATGTTCACACCGAGGCTGTAGCTGACTTTGTCGCGCTGGTCCTTGAAAGGCGCGGCCGGTTTTTCATCGGCGGCGTGCATCGCGCCGATGCCGAGGGCGAGGAGCAAAAGTGCTGGCAATTTCATAGGCGCGGGACAGTAGCGGGGCATGAAGATGAGTCAAGGCGGTGGTTGAAGCGGATGGTGGATTCCCAGCCCGCAGTCACCGACGGAGCACCGAGCATGGCTGGACACGAAGGAACGGGGTTCGACGCCATGCCGAGCGATGCCCGGCGCTCCGCCTGCGACTCAGCGCAACAGCCACCAGACGAGCACGGCTTGCGCGGCGAGGAGAGCGAACAGGGCCAGCCACGCCAGGCTTTCGCGCCAGCGCAGGCTGGATTGCTCGGTGCGGGTGAGCCAGACGCGGAGCCGGACCGCGCCGAGTTCGAGCAAGTCGCCGCTGCGCAGCAGTCCGGCGGCGGCGGGCGTGCCGTTGAGCAGGACGCCCGCCTCGCCTTGCGCGGTGAAGGTGAAGCCGGTGCCGCGGGTGAAATCAATTTCCAGATGCCGCTCCCACACGCCCGCATCCTCCAGCGGCAGATGCCCGCCGCCGCGCCCGATCAGAAAAGGAAAACGGCGGACGACGATTTCGCCGCCCGCCTGTTTTCCGGAGAGAATATGGAGCTGGATCACAGACTGCGCGGCACGTTGATGTGGTCGCCGGGGCAGATGGGACGGTCGTACTTCGGATCGTTGATGGCCTTCTTGCAGTCCATGACTTCGCGGCGTCCGTCGGCGCGAGTAATTTCGACGCGGCGACGGTTGGCAAACTCGGTGAAGTCGCCGCAACTGGCGATGGCGCGCAGCACCGTGGTCTGGCCGACATAGACCTGGCGGCCCTTGGATCCGACTTCGCCGCCGACGGAGTAAAAGCGTTCCCCGGGCTTGACCCCCACCGTGACCTGCTTGAAGTAATTTTTCTCGACGTATGCCTTCTGCATGAACTTCTCGAAGTCGCCAAATTTCACGCCGGCCGCCTTCGTCGAATCGAGGAGGTAGAGGTTGACCGTGCCATCGCTGGCAACCAGATATTCCTTGTCCGAAACCGTACCGTTCTCACCGGGAACAATGAGGCTGATTTTCAACGTGTCGCCGATGCGGATGACATCGTCCACGCAGGTGAATTGTTTCCCATCCGGAGGCGGCACGCATCCGCCGCCCAGCCCGAGAACCAGGGCGGACAAAACGAGGGCCAAAAGACAGCGGTTCCAAATCATGCGGGGGAGTGCTTAACAGCGTGAATGATGGCGAACAATTAGAATTTGGACTTAATCTCACCCTGCGGCGCGGCGGACTGGCCCTCCTCTTCCGGCGCGTTCTGACGGCGCGGTTTCTTGCCGCCGGGACCGTATTCGCCGGCGTATTCGCCCTTGGCGTAATAGTCGTAGTAGTAGCCGCTGTAGTAATAATAGTTCTCGTCCTGCGACACGTTGATGTTGTTCAGCACGATGCCGAGCAGGTTGCCGCCGACCTTCTCGATCATCTGCTTGGCACGAATGGTCATGGGCTGCGGGTAGCGGCGGTACTGGATGACTTGCAGCACCATGTCCACTTCGCTGGCCAGAATGCTGGCGTCGCTTACGCCCATGATCGGCGGTGAATCGAAGAAGACGAAATCGTAGCGGCGCTTCAGATCGCGGATGAGTTCCTTCATCTGCATGGAACTAAGGATGCCCAGCGAACTGCTCGGCAAACGTCCGCTCGGCATGAAGTCGAGACCGGGCTGCTTCGAGGTCTGGATAACTTCCTCGATGGTGTTTTGCTTGAGCAGGAAATTGGTCAGACCAATCGAGTTCGAGAGGTGCAGATACTTGTGCAGGCTGGGACGGCGCAAGTCCGAGTCCACGACGAGCACGCGCTGGCCGTTTTGCGCGAAGACCGTCGCGAGGTTGAAGATGGTGGTGGACTTGCCCTCGCCCGCGCCGCCGCTGACGATGGTGAGCGTGTTGAGCTTCGGATCCTTGCGGCTGAACAGCACGTTGGTGCGCAGCACGCGGTAGGCTTCGGCGTGCGGACTGTCCGGGCCTTCGTCCATGAGCAGGCCGACGTTCTGCGGAATGACGCCGAGCACCGGCGCTTGCAGCGCGCGCTCGACGTCGTCAATTGTCTTCACGCTGGTGTCGAGATACTCGATGAAGAACGCGAGGCCCAGACCGATGAGCAGGCCGATGCCCACACCCAGACCGATGTTCAGCTTCTTATTCGGGCGGACGGGGACCGGGTTGGCTTCGGCCCGCTCCATGATGTCCACGCTGCCGAGCTTGGGCACTGTTAATTCAGTGGCCGTGGCATCAATGTTTAACGCGAGCTTGTCGCGCAAATTTTTCAGCTGGATCAGTTCTTCCTTGGCGTCGTAATACGGGCGCAAGTGGGCAAAATTTGTCGAGTCAGCCTGCTTGAGTTCGGTCAGTTTGGATTGATGATGCTCGACCACGGCCTGCTCGGTGTTCATGCGGTTCTTCAAGCTGGTCAGCAAGCCGGACAAAGCGCTGTCCAACTGGTTGGTGATTTCCTGAAGCAGCCGGGTCTTGGCCTTCACCTCGGGATTCTCAACCCCATACTGGGTGAGCATGTCGGCGAGCTTCTGACGGGTCGCGTTCTCCGAACTGATCAGCTCGGAAATATGGCCGCCCACCTGCGACTGGCCGGGAGCGGACTGTTTCAACTCCTCACGGCTCAGACCGGCCAGGCCCTGGTAGACACTGCGCGCGTCCACGAGACGTAACTCGGCCTCGCGCAAAGAGGAACTGATGTGGCGCAACGTATCATTGTCGAGCGTGAGCGTGGGCTGGTTGCCCATCGCATCAAGGTCGGAAATTTTCAGATCCTCGCGTAGCCGGTTCACGGTCCGGAGCTGGTTGGAAACCGCCGCCTCCTTCTCCGCCAGTCGCTCGCGCAGAACCCGAAGGCCGTTGCTGACCAGTTCATCATGCCGGCGGGCGCGCTCGGATTTGTACACTTCCGCGATGGTATTCGCAATGGTGGCGGCCTCGTCCTTGTTGTCGCTGTAGGCGCGAATTTCCACGAGCGTGGTGTTCTGCGACTGATTGACGGCAAAGGAACCTTTCAGAATCGCGTAGGCGCGGTCCCGGCTGAGCGGGCCGGGCTGCTTGTACTTGCGGCCCCATTGTTCCTGAAGTTTCAGATCTTCGATCACCTTGTAGAGCACCGGCTTGGACTGGATGCGTTGAAATTCCGTTTGCAGGAAGAACGGATCGGGCGTGGGCCGGTAGCCCGGCATGAAGCCGCGCCCGCCCGCGTCCACGTCCGGCATGTCCTGCTCCACGGAAATCTTCACCATACTGGAGTATGACTCCGGCAGGAGGAACGTCACCACCGTCGTGGTGAGCGCGACGAGCAGGAAGACAGTCAGGATCACCGTCTTGCGGATGCGGATGATGCGCCAGTAGTCGAGGAAGTGGAGCTTCGTCTCGGCACCGCCAAATGTCTTCTCGTCAGTTTTCGTGGCTTCCATAGCAAATTAAAAAAAAGAGGCTGAACTCCTTAGTCCAGCCTCCGGCAGATTTGTTCAAAGTTTCCGGGGAGAAGTTTTGTCAGTAACGCGCCGTCACGCCGACATAAACGCGGTTACGATCGTAGCTGCGGTTGCCTTCCTTGACGTTTGAAGTCAGCTGATCGTAGTTGTAGCCCGCCTCGCAGGACCAGTGGCGGTTGAAGGAGTAGGCGAGGTTCGCACCGAGCAGCCACAGGTATTCGCTGCGGTCATCGTTTTTGCCGTCATTGAACACCGAGCGCTGGTACTGGCCGAGCAGGCTGCCAGTCAGCTGACGGGTAATTTGGTGGGTCAACTGGGCATAGACCGCAGTGCTGACCGCATCCAAAGTGGGCTGACCGTTTTTGACCGAGGCCACGTCCGTGGCGTTGCGGGTATGGCGAACTCCGGCTTCAATCGAAGTCGAGCTGAAAATCTTGTAGTTGACCGAGACATCCGCGTAGGGATTGGCCGAGCTTTCGTCCAAATCGGGATATTCGCTGAACTCGGCACCCAACCGTGCCGATGACCGGAATTTAGCGGTGATGTCGTAATCCAACCCCACGTAAGCCTTATGCGAACGACTGTCACGGTCATCGCTTTTGAGCGTGGAGCCTGGGACAATCAAATCGTTATCCGTGAAGGTGGTGAACCCAAAAGTGTAACCCACCACCCCGGTCAGCTTCGGACTGAAATCGTAGTTAAGGTCAGCGCGAATGAGGTGCTCGATACGGTCCAAAAGCGCCGAACGGCTAAAATTACCATCCGCAGTGTAATCGTACCAGTGGTTGGCATAGCCCAGACTGATCCCGACCGTAGGCGTTAATCCCAAAGAGTAACTGATGTTGCCGTAATTATGATAGACCGTGCTGCGGCTCCGGCCCGTATCGCCTTTGGTCGGATCCGTGTTGATGCCATACGAACGGTCGCGAATGGTCGGCTCGGAAGTAAAAACGAAAGCGTCGTCGACCGCGATGCTCTGACGGGGGCTGAACTGGTGACGCAGCTTGGCGTTGAACTCATGCGTCTGATCGATGTTACGCGGATTGCGGTTGTCGTACCACGAAAGCGTGTACACGTATCCCAAGCTGAGAAAAGTCTGTTCAAACGGAAGATTGACGTGAACGGCGGGCGTCACTGAAAAACCGAAACTGTCTTCCCGGGCTTTTGAATCGTCCGGGGCGGTGTTGATGTTGTCGTCGTAGAAACCGCGCACCGTGCCCGAGAGGGAGAACGGGCCGCCGGAAGCCTGACGCGTCATCTCGGGGTCAAGGGCGCAAAGTGACGCGGCACTGAGTGCCAGCACGCCGGCGGAAGTCAAAACTTGCTTCATAATTCCGTTATTCAATAACCCGTTCCAGTTGTGTGGGTAAGTCCACGACGGAAACGGTGTGGTTGTATGGATTCAGGTTACGCCATGTCAAACAGAAAGACCGGCCTCCGCGTTCAAACTTTTTGCAAACTATCTTTCGCCCGGCTCGCTCCACCGGTCACGGTCGGTGAGCAATAATTCACCCAGCGTGGTCAACCCCTCCGGCGAGTGCCGCAGCGGGAAGCCTCTCGGCACCTGCCGCAGCACGAACGTCTGCAAAAAAAGTTCCGCCCAGCCGCGTTCCGTGCCGCCCCACCAGTTCGAGATGAATTTCGCGTCGCAGGTGCGCGAACTCAGGTACAGGCCCTCCACTGTTTTATGCACGTCGCTCAATTCAAAATACGCCTTGCCCGCGTTCAACGTCGTGGCCACGCACTGCCGCTCGCCGTACCACGCCAGCGCCCACGGGATGTCGCTCATCCACAGCTCGCGCGGGTCGAGGTATGCGGCGACCTGCTGGATGCGCGGCGGGTAGTAGGGCGGCGCGTTCACCTGCGGACGCGGCGGCAAAAACACCAGCGCCAGCGGCAGCGAAACCACCGCCGCGAAACAACTCAGCGCGCCGATCCGCCACGCCACCGAGGGCATGTCCCGCCGCTCAAACAGCACGAAGAAAAACGCCACGCCAAACATCAGCACGAACGGCGAGAGCAGCACGAGCAGGTTTTCCGAGTTCACCTCCGGTGCTTCCATCGCCAGATTCGTGCGCGCGAACGCCTGCACCGGAATCAGAAACAGCAGCGTGCCGACCACGAACCACCGCACGCGGCTCAGGCCCGTGCTTTGAAAACGCACCAGCAGCCCGGCCAGGAAAAACGCCCACAGCCAGTTCCCGCCTACGCGCGGCAAGTCCGAGGCGATGATTTCCCGCACGCCGCTGATTCCTTTATGCAGCACGCTCACGAAGAGCATCCACGACGCACCCGGCAGGCCGGAGAGCGAGGGCTTGAGCGCGCGCGACAGCGTGTCGCCGGTGAAAGCCGGCGTGCCTTCGACGACCGCATACGTCGCCGTGCCAAAAGGCAGTCCGCTCGCCAGAACATTTCGCACCACCCACGGCGCAGTGATGACGAGGAACGCCACGAAGACCACAAGCACCGCGCGCCACCGCTGCTGCGCGCCGCAGGCCGCGACGAAAGTCAGCACCGGCAGCAGCATCCACCCGAGCGAGTAGCGCGTGAGCATCGCCAGCCCCAGCCCCGCGCCGATGGCCAGCGCGTGGAGCAACAAAGTTTTCGCCGGAGCCGCCTCGCGCGCGCGCTGCTCGAAACGACTGAGCAGCCACACCAGCACCAGCATCAAATCTATCAGCAGAATTGTGCTCAGGCCGGACATCGTGAAGCGCCAGTAGAGTTCCGTGAACAGAAAGAGCAGCGCGCTCATCCACGCCACCGTGCGATCAAACCAGTTCAGCGCGAGGCGGAACACGAACAGCGCGCCGAGTCCCAACAGCACTTGGTTGAGCAGCACGATGTAGAGCGTGGGCCGGTGGACGCTGAAGTTTTTCACCGCCAGCAAATTCCCCGCGTCCGGCGTCACCGCCTGCAACCCGGCGAGCACGAGCGGATAGACCGGCGGGTTCGAGATGTCGCGATGCCCCTCCTTCAGCAGCGGCGATTTGTCCGCGCGCGTCGCGGTGGTGAGTCCGATGCTGAGAGGGCGGACGTAGCGCGTGGTGTAGCCTTCGCCGCGCGCGATGTTCCGGCCGAGCTGCGCCATGTCCATCGTCTCGGGGCTGGTGAAATTGCGGAAGCACAGCGCATCGTAAATCAGCGCCAGCATGGCGAAGCCGATGACCACGCCGCACCAGCGCACGTATCTCGCGCCACCGCCGACTTCCATGCGGTGAATCCACTCCTGCAATCGCATCGTGCCTTGCATCAGGCGGGAGGGGCGGAGTGGTGGAGCAATGGAGTGGTGGAGTGCAGCCGCCGCGCGACTCCATCACTCCAGCACTCCATCACTCCGTTGTTCGTCGTCTTCACAAATGTTCGAGCTGATAAACATGCAGCTTCCGGTGCAGCGTCCGGCGGCTCATGCCGATTTTCTCCGCCGCCTCCGTGCGGTTGCCGTTCGCCTCTTTGAGCGCGCGGATGATCAACTGCTTCTCGGCTTCCTTCACCGTCAGGTCGTGCGAGGTCATTGGATCACCACCACCGCCGAGTTCCTTGTCATCGCGCAGACGGATGTTCTGCGGCAGGTCGCGCACGCTGATCGAGTCACCACGCGAAAGCACCACCGCGTGCTCGATGGCCGTCCGCAATTCGCGCACATTGCCCGGCCACGAATAATCCACCAGCGTCTGCATGGCCTCGTGCGAGATAGCGTTCACGTTCTTCCCGTTCTCCGTCGCGAACTCCTTGATGAAGGCCGTGACCAGCAGCGGCAAATCGTTCTTCCGCTCGCGCAACGGCGGCAGATGA
>JANOAY010000719.1:0-2540 GCA_031411375.1 Pedosphaera sp.
TCGTCGAGTTCCGCGCGGTTGGGGAGATGATTGTGGTGCAGCAGATAGACGACTTCCTCGTAGCTGACCTTGCCCGCGAGTTCGTCAATGTCGTAGCCGCCGTAGATGAGTTTGCCGACGTCGCCCTGCACGTCGCTGAGGGTGGTGCGGGCCGCCACCACGCCTTCCAAACCTTTGCCGCTCGTTGTTGCCGCCGCCGCTGTTGAATTGCTCATGAGAAAAATCCTTCGGAAATTCGCGCTGTCTCGCGAAAAAAATTCAGCGCCAAAATAGTTGTCGCGAAAAGTGGGCGTCAACGGTTTTCCCGGAAACAGCGGGATGAAGCCGGCGGGTGGTGGAACTTCTCGCGCTGCGAGAAGTCGGGCCGCGCAGAGCGGTAGTGGGACAGCCGCCCTCGGCTGTCGTAGTCGCGCATGCGCCCTCGCCTGCAGCCGCCACAGCAAGCGAGGGCGCTGGCGAGACTATGAGACAGGCAAAGGCGCCAGTCCGACTACGGTTTGGTCGCAGCGCGACAAAACCCACCTTCTCACCCCGCGCCTGTGGCTTTCTTGATTTCCTTCAGTTTCTGAAACTCCGGCCTGGCCGAGTAATACTTGTCGAGCGGGTAGCAGCCACTGATCAGACCGTTGCGCGGGGCGGTGGTGCAGTCGCTGAACGTGCGGCAGATCAGTTTCGGCGTCAGCGCGCCTTGCGCCACGGCGTCAGCAAGCATGTTTGGGTAACTCAGCGTCATGCGCCCGAGGCCGACCATGTCCGTCCAGCCTTCGCGCACCGCCGCCTGCGCGACATGCGGCAGATATTCCTGAAGATAACTGTAGGCGGAGCCGATCACGGCCAATGACGAATGACGAATGACGAATGGAGCGGGGCTGGCTCCCGGCAATTCGTCATTTGGAATTTGGAATTTCTTCAGATGCGCCTTCACCGCGCGCACCACGCCCATCTGCCGCGCGACGCCCACGATGGGATCTTCCGGCGGCTGATAACCGTCGCTCGGCGGATACGCGGCCGGGCGCTGGATGTGCGGGTTGTAATAGGGCGAACCGGCGCTGAGGTTCAGCAGCTTCACACCGAGTTCCGCGCACAACTCCGCGAATTGAAACGTCTCCGTCAGATCAAACTTCACCGGGTTGTTCGCGTTCACGCCGAAGGCGTAGCGATACGGCAGACAGTGCGAGAAATCTTCGGGGATGCCCGGCCCGAGCTTGCCCGGCTGCGACTGCGCCGGATCGGGCTTGAACGGCACCCAATCAAACGCGCTTAGGCGCACGCCGATATCGATCTGATTCCCGCTCGCGCGAATGCCGCCGATGATCTCGCGGAGAATGCGCGTGCGGTTCTCGAACGAGCCGCCGTATTTGCCGGGCCGCGTGTGCGCGCCGAGAAATTCGTGCAGCAAGTAGCCGTGGCAATGCTTCAAGTCCATGAAGTCCGCGCCCACGTCCGCCGCGATTCTCGCCGCGCGGATGTAGCACTGAATCAACTCCTCGATGTCGCCATCGCTCAGAATCTGCGCGTCGCTCGTCACATTGAACTTCGCGTCGAGGATTGGATGCCGGTACGCCACGCGCGGCTCCCAGCGCTTCTTGTCCACGGGCCGGCAGAAGCGCCCCGAGTGCGTGAGCTGAAAACCGATGACGAGATCGTCCGCCGTGCCGTAGCGCGCGCGGTGCGCCGCGATCAGCGTCTCGCGCAGCCCGGCGAGGCCCGCCTTGTTCTCCTCGTTGATGATGATCTGGTTGGGATTCGCGCGCCCATCCGGTCGCACCGCCATCGCCTCGCCGCCGAAGATCAATTTCGCGCCGCTCTCGCCGAAACGGTGCCAGCGGCGAATCATTTCCTCCGTCACGCCGCCCGTCGTTGTCCCATCCCAGCCTTCCATCGGCTGAATGGCCACGCGGTTGCCGATGCGTTTGCCGTTGATGCGCACGCCTTCGACCGCCTGTGCCAGCGGCGAGGAGGCGCCCGCGACGATGCTGTCATCACACGGCAACTCGACGCCGAGCGCCGCGACGTGCTTGCGGAAATCAGCGGCGGTCTTGAGCGTGGGAATGCGGACGAGTTTCAGCGGGGCGGACATAATTTTGCGATAGCCATAGCCTTCAGTGCGATGCCTTGTCCATGTCGCATCCAACGTGCGCCGCGCGAGGATCAATCTTGCCTCGGCGTTCACTTTCTCCGTTTGCAGTAACGCGCGCAGGCGGGCGGGCGCGACGAAAAAATTTCGTCACCGCGCTGCTAATGAGTTGCAACGCTCCGCCGCTTCACCGAGAAGTTGCGCCCTTTTTTATTTATGGCCAAAGCAAAGAACGAAGCCCAGTTGTTGAACCTCTTGAAGTCCGTGCTGCCGAAGGCGGTGCCGGACGCGAAGCTCGCGCAACTCATTTACGCCGCGCTGGAAAAAGAAATCGCCTCCACCGAGCGCGCCGTCCTTTTCGAGAAATTCTGCAAGAAGGTCGAGCTGCCCGATCTCCAGAAAGACAGTCTCGATCAGGTGAAGGAACAGTTCGAAGCCTCTTTCGGCAAGGGCATGGTCTCGG
>JANOAY010000720.1:0-1994 GCA_031411375.1 Pedosphaera sp.
ACGCTTTCGCCCGCAGCTCTGTCGCGGGCGTAGCACCGGCGGCGGTTGCGAACCGGGAAATTACTTCTGCGTGGTCTCGGTGCCGCGCACATCTACCGTGTAGCCGGCGTCCGTTTTCTTCACCGTCACCAGGCGACCGAGTTTGGCGGCAATCGCTTTTGCGAGATTGGCGCGAACTTCCGAGGTCGTGGTCACGACCGCCGGGCCGGCGGCGATTTTCTGCTCCACGGCCTTGGCCCAACGGTGGTCGGCTTCGGTCGGTTCAGCGGCGATCATTGGAATGACCGCAGCCACCAGGATGGCGAGACTGATGCGAATGTTCTTCATGATGACTCTGTATCGGCGAAGGGGGCGGGGGACTTGAATTTCTCCGCTTTGAAGCCGGCAGACTTGAGTGTTTTTTTAACGGCCCCGGCAGGGTTGACAATTCAGAGGTTAATCCTCACTTTCCGGCCCGTTAAAAACTAAGGGTATTCCGGCAGGCGGCGAAGAATTGCTTATCGCAGGAGTTCCTTAAACCAGAACCCAAACAAAACATCCTATGAAAATTCAGTCTAAAACTATCGCCGCGTCCGTCGCGTGCGCGCTGCTGCTCGTCGGCTGCGCCACCCAGCAGCAGACCCAAACCAAGCCCGCCGCCGCCGCTGCTCCCGCCCCGGCCCCGGTCAAAACCACGGCTCCCGCTTCCGGCTACGGCCCGCACTACACCACTTACGAAGCGAACGGCGCGAAATTCACGCGCGGTTCCATCGGCTACCCGTCCGGTTTGCGCGACGGTTCCGGCCTGCTTTTGGAAAAGACCGTTCCGGCTGAAGTCCAGGCCGGCGTGCCCTTCTCCTACACCATCAAGGTCAGCAACCTCGCCCCGTGCGAAGTCCGCGACGTGACGGTGATTGACCGCGTGACCTCGAACTTCAAGTCGAGCACCGCCGAACCCGCACCGGCCAGCGTCAATGACGGCCTCGCGACCTGGAAGATGGCGTCCCTCGGCGCCGGCGAATCCGTGACCATCAAGGTCAACGGCTCCTCCGCTGAAGAAGGCACCGTCCTCACCTGCGCTTCCGCGAGCTACGTCCCCGTGCTCTGCGAAGGCATCAAGGTCGTGAAGGCCAACATCCAGCTCGTGAAGACGCTCCCCGCCGCCGTTTCCGTCTGCGACCCGATTCCCGCGACCTTCACGGTCAAGAACACCGGCAGCAGCGCGCTCACGATGGTCAAGATCACCGACGCACTCCCCGCCGGCCTCAAGACGGCGGACGGCCAGAGCAGCCTCACGTTTGACGCCGGCACGCTCGCGCCCGGCCAGTCGAAAGAATTCAAAGCCGGCCTCGTCGCTGGCTCCACCGGCAAATTCGACAACACCGCGACCGTCAACTGCGCCCAGAACGTGAAGGCTGAATCGAAGGCCACCGTCGTCGTCACCGCGCCCGTGCTCGCCATCACCTGCGAAGCCCCGGCCGAGCGCTTTGCTGGCCGCCCGATTGACCTCTGCTACACCGTCAAGAACACCGGTGACCGCGCGGCGGCCAACACCGTTGTCGAAGCTCCGCTCCCGGCTGGCACCACCTTCTCGTCCGCCACGGCGGGCGGCACCGTGACCGCCGGCAAGATCGTCTGGAATATCGCCTCCCTCGCCCCCGGCGCGTCCGCCAAGGTCTGCGCCACCGTCGTGCTCCCGACCCCCGGCACCGTCACCGCGACCGGCACGGCCAAGTCCGCCTGCTCGAAGGACGCCGTCGCCACCTGCACCACGAAAGTCGTCGGCATCCCGGCCGTCCTCCTCGAAGTGGTGGACATCGAAGACCCGATTGAAGTCGGCAAGAACCAGACCTACGTCATCAAAGTCACGAACCAAGGCACGGCTGCGGATCGCAACGTCCGCCTGACCTTCAAGCTCGAAGACGCGCAGGACTACGTCTCCGGCACCGGCCCCACGGCGGTCTCGGCGAATGGCCGCACCATCACCACCGCGCCGCTCGCGACGCTCGCGCCCA
>JANOAY010000721.1:0-1762 GCA_031411375.1 Pedosphaera sp.
TCAGTTTGGTTTTATCGGAACGCCGGTCTCCGACCCGGCTCGGTGGTGGTCGCGCTTCCTTCGCGCCGGGTCGGAGACCGGCGCTCCAAACTGACCCACTGGCGAAATTTTTTACCGCAGTGGGCGCCGAAAAGAAAAACGGCAGGCTCCTCGCGGAACCTGCCGTCAAAAAAGTGAGAGCGGTGAACCACCGCTCTCGTGAACAATTACTTGAGGTCGGCCTTCGCGCCGGCTTCTTCGAGCTTCTTCTTCGCCGCTTCGGCTTCCGCCTTCGGGGCGCCTTCGAGCACGGTCTTGGGGGCGCCTTCGACGAGCGCCTTCGCGTCCGCCAGGCCGAGGCCGGCTTTCACTTCGCGCACCGCCTTGATGACGGAGATCTTCTTGTCCGCCGGAGCCGACACGAGGATGACGTCAAACGTGGTCTGCGCTTCCGCCGCCGGAGCCGCTGCGCCGCCGCCACCAGCCGGAGCCGCTGCCGCGACCGGAGCCGCTGCGGTGACGCCCCACTTGGTTTCGAGCTGCTTCACGAGGTCGGCGACTTCCATCACCGTCAGACCGCTCAGTTGTTCTACGATAGCTGTAATATCAGCCATGATGCTTACCTTTCTTAGTTTCGTCGTCATCCGAGGCCACGGATGTTTTGAGTTCACGAGCCCGTGAACCGACGAGTTACTGTTTGTTGTTGTCAGTTAGTTCCCGCTCTGTGGCCACAGGGCGAGAAATGAGAGCGGAAGCTAGGGATCGGAGAATTTGTTGTCAAAAGGTTTTCCGGGCCTTTGCGGTCGGTGTAAGCGCACGAAACTGGAATGTCGGCGTCACGCCGTAGCGCCGACTCTCCAGTCGGCAGGTCGGGGGGGCCAACCTCCCGTTCCAATGAGGCGGCTTTGCTCCGTTCAAAGACGCACGGCACGGGAATTGAAACACGAGGCTGAAAGGTCTCGCAACCTGTCGACTGGAAAGCCGGCGTTACGCCGGCGGAATTCGCGTGGACACTGCCAGGCGAAGTGCCTAGCCTCCGCCCGCCATGAACATCCTGTATCTGAATGGCCCGAACCTGAACCTGCTCGGTACCCGCGAGCCGGAGAAATACGGGCGCACCACCCTTGCCGAGATCGAGGCGCAGGTGCGGAGCCGGGCGATGGAATTGAAAGTCACGGTGGACTTCCGCCAGTCAAATCTGGAGGGCGAACTTGTGAACTGGATTCAGGAGGCGAAGGGTAAGTTCAACAGCATCGTTCTGAATGCCGCCGCCTATACTCACACCAGCATCGCACTTCGGGACGCGATTGCGGCCGTTCAGGTGCCAACGATTGAAATTCACCTCTCTAATGTTCACGCAAGGGAGGAATTCCGGCATAAAAGCCTGATTGCCCCCGTGTGCCGGGGACAGATCACCGGCTTCGGTGCGCAGTCTTACCTGCTCGCACTGGATGCTGCCGTTAGCGGTAATCAGAGTTAAGCCCGTTTGGCGCGTTAGGTTTCACCAAACAAAATGATTCTTGACGCTTTAACACCCAGCTTTCATTTTCCGCCCGCATTTTGAAACCAAACCAAGCAGTGCCGCCTTTCGGTGACTGCTTTTTTGTTTAATGAGCGTCGCACACAACATCAGTCGGAAAGCCGGAGGACATCTGTGGAACTAAAAGACATCAAAGCCATCATCGATCTGATGAAGAAGAACTCCCTCTCGGAGTTCGAGCTCGAACGTCAGGAGTTCAAGATCAAGCTTAAGCGCGGCAACATGTCCGGCAGCGGCGAGGAC
>JANOAY010000722.1:0-1981 GCA_031411375.1 Pedosphaera sp.
CCCGACCCTCCCGCTCTTGCGCGCCGGCCTCATCAAGCCGCAGGGCATCATCGCCGACTCCATGAGCGGCGTCAGCGGCGCGGGCCGCAAGGCAGACTTGGACTACCTCTTCGTCGAGTGCAACGAGAGCGTGCGCCCCTACGGCGTGCCGAAGCACCGGCACCTTTCCGAGATTGAGCAGGAGCTGTCCTTCGCCGCCGGTGAAAAACTCAAAATTCAGTTCACGCCTCATCTGATTCCAGTGAACCGTGGCATCCTCACCACCATTTACGCCGCGCCCGCGAAACACTTCAGCAACACCGACGAGTTGAATGTGCTCGCGAAGCAGATCGAGGAAACGTATCGCGCGGCGTATGCGAACGAACCCTTCGTGCGCCTGCTCGAAGGCAAGTCGTTGCCCGACACGAAGAACGTGGTGGGGACGAACATGATCGAGTTCGCGTGGCGCATCGACCCGCGCACCGGGCGGCTGATCGTGATGAGCGCCGAGGACAACATCGTGAAAGGCGCCAGCGGCCAGGCGGTGCAAAGCATGAACGTGATGTGCGGGTGGCCGGAGACGGCGGGGTTGCTGTGAGCGCGCCTCTCCGGCGGGTGTGCGTCTTCTGCGGTTCCAGCAAAGGAACCAATCCCGCCCATCTCACCGCCGCGCAAGAAGTCGGACGCGAACTCGCGCAGCGCGGCCTCACGCTCGTCTATGGCGGCGGCAACGTGGGACTCATGGGCGCGCTGGCGGACGCGGCGCTGGCGGCGGGCGGGCACGTCATCGGTGTGATTCCCGAGTCGCTGCTGGCGAAGGAAGTCGGACACCGCGGCCTGACGGAATTGCGCGTGGTGAAATCCATGCACGAGCGCAAGGCGCTGATGGCAGAACTGAGCGACAGCTTCCTCGCGCTGCCCGGCGGCTTCGGAACATTCGAGGAATTCTTTGAAGTGCTCACCTGGTCGCAGCTCAGTTTCCACGCGAAGCCCTGCGCGCTCCTCAATGTGGCGGGCTTCTTCGACCCGCTGCTGAAGTTTCTCGATCACGCCACGGCGGAAGGTTTTGTGCGCCCTGCGCACCGGGAGCTGGTGCTGGCGGATGTGGACTTAAATCAACTGCTGGAACGCATGGCCGCCTTCCAACCGCCCACCGTTCACAAGTGGGCGGACCGCGACGCGCTCTAGCGCTCGCGGGTGACGACGCCTTCGATCACGAGCACTTGTCCTTCGGCAAGCTGGCCTTGCTGGCCGTTGGCGCGGGTGAATTTGCCGTCACCGAAAACTTTCGTGCCGTCGTTCATCATGATGCTGCGGCCGGCGGCCACGGTCAGGAGCGAGCCGTCCTTCTGCACTTTCACCTGGCCGCCTTGGAGCATGATGGTGTCGCGCGCGGGCAGTGCGCCGCCCTTGAGTTGAAAGACTTCGCCATCGAGCAGGCGGCGCGGTGAGCCGCTGGCCGGAGTAACCTTGCCGTCGGGATAAACAATGGTGCCGTCGCTGATCTTCACCGGCTCGCGCGCGGGCGCGGCCTCGCCGTCCTGCACGAGCACCACCTGGCCGCGCGTGAGTGTGACGTGATTGACGACGGGCTGCGTGGTGCCGTCGGTCTTGTTCAACGTGCCTTCCTTGGTGATGGATTCGCCTTCGCGCAACGCACGCAGCTTGCCGCCCTGCACGGTGTAGGTGCCGTTGGTTTTCACGACGACCTCGAAGGGCAGGGCGGCTTCATTTGGCGCGAGCAGCTCTTTTGCGCCGGGCCAGGTGAGAACTTTGCCGCCGACAAGTTGAACTTTGTCGAAAGCTGGTGCGGTCGCCGCCAGCGCGGCGGCGGCGAAAGACAGGAGCGCAAGGCCCGGAACGATGAATTTCATAAGCATGAATCGGCTCCTTGTTCAGCGGCAGGCGGCGGGCGCGGCTTGACCCCGGCGCGGGTGGAGCGCGGCTGTGGCGAAGCCCAGCCGCAGCGGCCTCGTCTGAAACCACGCGCTCATAACTTTCA
>JANOAY010000723.1:0-2654 GCA_031411375.1 Pedosphaera sp.
AGGAAGCCGAGAAGCTCCAGACCGTCGGCGACGTGATCAAATTCGTCGAAGAGAGCCAGAAGTAATCCGCAGGCTTTGCCGGGGCAGCTTCGTCCAAACGCGGGGCTGCCCCTTTTGCTTTCTATGTCCGCGAACTATTCAGAGCGCCGAGTGGTGATCACCGGCCTTGGCGTCGTCTCGCCCCTCGGGCGCATGGACGAGCTGTGGCAGAACCTGCTCGCGGGCCAGTGCGGCATTGATCGCATCACCCAGTTTGACCCGGAAAAGTTCGACACCAAGATCGCGGCGGAGGTGAAGAATTTCGATGGCGCGGCGGCGTTCCCTTCGCCGAAGGAAATGCGGCGCACGGATCGCTACGCGCAGTTCGGCGTGGCGGCGGGCTTCGATGCGCTCAAAGATTCCGGCCTCGATCTCGACAAGGTGAACCGCGACGAAGTGGGCGTGTTCCTCGGCTCAGGCATCGGCGGACTCAAGACGGTCGAGGATCAGCACACGGTTTTGATGGAACGCGGGCCGGGACGGCTCTCGCCGTTCATGATTCCCATGCTCATCCTGAACATGTCCTCCGGGCTGTTCTCGATGTACTACAAGTTGCGTGGGCCAAATGTCGCGACCTGCTCCGCCTGTGCGACGGCGACCCACGCCATCGGCGAGGCCTGGCGCACGATCAAGATGGGCGACGCGAAGGTGATGTTCGCCGGCGGCACCGAGGCGACGATTGTGCCGATTGGCATCGGCGGTTTCTGCGCCATGCGCGCCATGAGCACGCGCAACGACGACCCGAAACGCTCCTCACGCCCGTTCGACAAAGACCGCGATGGATTCGTGATGGGCGAAGGCGCGGGCGTGCTGGTGCTGGAAGATTTGGAACATGCCAAGGCTCGCGGCGCGCGCATTTACTGTGAACTCGTCGGCTACGGCAACACCGCCGACGCCAACCACATGACCTCGCCCGCCCCCGAAGGCGAAGGCGCCGCGCGCTGCATGAAGATGGCGCTCAAGAACGCGCGTCTGAATCCCACAGACATCCACTACGTGAACGCCCACGGCACCTCGACCCCGCAGGGCGACGTGTGCGAGACGCAGGCCATCAAGACGGTCTTCGGCGACCACGCGAAGAAGCTCGCGGTCAGTTCCACCAAAGGCGCGACCGGCCACATGCTCGGCGCGGCGGGCGCGGTGGAGATGGCCATCTGCGTGAAGGTGCTTCAGCATCAGATTCTCCCGCCCACGATCAATCTGGATAATCCCGATCCGCTCTGCGACCTCGACTACGTGCCGCACACCGCGCGCGAGGCGAAGGTGGACGCGATCATCAACAACTCCTTCGGCTTCGGCGGCCACAACGCGTGCGCCGTGGCGAAGAAGTTTGTGGATTGAGCGGAGCGCGGACCGCCGAGTCCGCGTGTTCATCGCTGCCAGACGGATCAAATTCTCAACCAAGTCAGGTTTAACCGGGGCTGGGCTTTTATTCGTTGGCCCAGTTCACAACTGCTCTCAAGCTCCGGCGAGAGGGTGTATTACGATCACGCGGACTCGGCGGTCCGCGCTCCGACCAACAAAAAAAGCGGCCGTCTTTCGACAGCCGCTTCTCTCAAAAATTTCCGCCCGCCTCACTTGTCCACAATGTCCAGCCGGTAGCTCGGCGACAGCTTGCTGTCCTGCTTCGGGCTGCCGTAGCCGCGGTACATGAAGTCCACCTTGAAGTTATAGACCGTGAAAGTCTTGTCCGCCGGCACCGGAATCACCGCCTCGAAACGGTTCGCGATGTTCAGCGCGGGCCGCATCGGATACTGCTCCATGCCGATGACGACCACCGGCTTCAGCGAGCCATCAATCACCGACTGCTGCTGCGTGTCCCAGACGAACTCGACGGGATAGACGCCGGCGGCGTTGCGCGGCTGGCGCGTGGGAGTCAGGTTCGTGATGCGCGAGGCGCAGCCGGAGAAAACCACGGCGCAGAGGGCCGTCAGCAATGCAATTTTTCGCATAGGCCGCAGAGGCTACAGGCGAACATCGGGTTGTAAAGTTGCATTTGGCCGTTACTCCCCTTCAACGCGTTCGATGCGTGCGCCAAGGTTCTTCAGCTTCGTATCAATCTTCTCGTAGCCGCGATCCAGATGGTAAATGCGATGCACTTGCGTCGAACCCTTCGCCGTCATGCCGCAGATGACCAGCGCCGCCGAGGCGCGCAAGTCGCTCGCCATCACGGGCGCGCCACTGAGCGGACGCCCGCCCTTCACGATGGCGCTCGGGCCTTCGATGGAAATGTCCGCGCCGAGCCGGGCCATCTCGGGGACGTGCATGAAGCGCGATTCAAAGATGCGCTCAGTGATGATGCTGATGCCCGGCGTGAGCGCCATGAGCGCCATCATCTGCGCCTGCACGTCCGTCGGGAAACCGGAATACGGCAGCGTGGTGATGTCCACGGGCTTCAGGCGCGAGCCGCGTTTCACCAGCAGGTTCGGACCGGAGCGTTCGATTTTCACGCCGGCTTCGCGCAGCTTGTCGAGCACGGCGTGGAGATGATCCGCGCGCGCGCCCTTGAACACTTCGCCATTCGTCGCGGCCGCCGCGATGATGAAGGTCGCGGCCTCGATGCGATCCGGAATCACTTCATGCTCCGCGCCGTGCAGTTCTTTCACGCCAGTGAT
>JANOAY010000724.1:0-6556 GCA_031411375.1 Pedosphaera sp.
GTGCGTCTGACTGCGTGCAATCTGCGCTGCTCTTACTGCGATACGGCCTATGCTTTCACAGAAGGTGGGAAGCAATCTCTCGACGAAATTCTGGCGGAAATTCGTCGTTTGTCTTCCCCCTTCACTGCTCCAAATCAAGCGCTTGGTCTTCAGAGTTTGAAACTTCCGCTCGTTGAACTCACTGGCGGCGAACCGCTGCTCCAACCCAACGCGCTGCCGCTGATGAAGGCTCTCTGCGACGATGGATTCACCGTTTTGATCGAGACGAGCGGCGCGCACGACATCTCGAAAATTGACCCACGTGCGCGGCGCATCATGGATTTGAAAGGCCCAAGCAGCGGCGAAGTCGCGCGCAATCGTTTCGAGAACATCGCGCACTTGAAAGCCACGGATGAAGTGAAGTTCGTCCTCGGCACGCAGGAGGATTACGACTGGGCGAAAGCGCAGATCGCCCAACACCAGCTTGCGAAAATCTGTCCCCTGCTTTTTTCCTGGGTGCAGCCGCTCACGCCGGAACAGCAGCATCCGTCGCTCAAGAAAGTCCCCGCCGGCCAGACCCCGATCACGCGCCGCGAACTGGCCGAGAAAATCATCGCCGACGCGCTGCCTGTGCGCTTCCAGTTGCAGATGCACAAGTTCGTCTGGCCGCAGGAGCAGAGAGGAGTTTGAGCCACGGATGAAACACGGATTGAACACGGATAAAGTCGTGCACAGCGAAGTTTCCACTTCCGTGTTTCATCCGTGTTTCATCCGTGGCTGAGAAATGAAGTCCTCCTCCACATTCCGGCTTCTCCGTTCCCACGAGTCGCGCAACATAACCTTCATGGAGGCCGACGGCTCGTGGCCCATCGTGTGGGAATGCGCGCGCGGCGTGAATGTGTGGGACGCGGAGGGGCGCAAATATATCGATCTCACAGCAGCCTTCGGCGTGGCGGCGGCGGGTCACGCGAACCCGCGCGTCGTGCGCGCCGGCCAACGCCAAATGGCCACGCTGCTGCACGCGATGGGCGATGTGCATCCGCACGCGCTCAAAGCGCAACTTGCACGCGAACTGAGCGCGCTGACGTTTGAAAATTGGTCCAAAGTCCAAGGTCCAAAGTCCAAGGTTGGCAAAACCATCTTCTGCAATTCGGGCTTTGAAGCCGTGGAGGCCGCGCTGAAAACGACCGTGCTCGCGACGGGAAAACGCGGCGTGATTGCCTTCACCGGCGCGTATCACGGACTCGGCTACGGCGCGCTGAACGCCACGCATCGCGAGCATTTTCGTGCGCCGTTTCGTTCGCAACTGGGGGAATTCGGCCAATTCGCAGCGTTTCCAACAACGCCATCCGACGTCACAAAACTCCAGACACACCTCGGGCCGATGTTTCGGAAGCACAAAATCAGCGCGATTCTCGTCGAACCGGTGCAGGCGCGCGGGGGGATCAACATTCCGCCGCCCGGATTTCTCCCAATGTTGCGACGCGTCTGCGATCGGCATGGTGCGCTGCTCATCCTCGATGAAATTTACACCGGCTTCGGGCGCACCGGCGCGTGGTTTGCCTGCGAGCACAGCGGCGTAATTCCTGATTTAATCTGTCTCGGCAAGGCGCTGACCGGCGGTTTCCCGCTCTCGGCCTGCGTCGGTCGCGCGGACGTGATGGATGCCGCGTGGCCCGCGAGCAACGGCGAGGCGATTCACACCAGCACCTTCCTCGGCCACCCCGTCGGCTGCGCGATGGCACTGGCGAACATTGCGGAGATTCGCGCGAAGAAACTTGTGCAGCGCAGTGCCGGGCTGGGTGAAATGCTGTTGGGGGAGTTGTCCAAGGTCCAAAGTCCAAGGTCCAAAGTCGTCTGCCGCGCGCGCGGAATCGGACTGATGGCGGGATTGGAATTGTCGAATCCAGATGGCTCGCCCGCCACGGAACTTTCGCTGCGCGTCATCAAGAAATTGCTCCATCGCGGTTTCATTTTCCTACCCGAGGGCGAACACGCGAACGTCATCAGCTTCACACCGCCGCTGACAATTTCTGAAACGCAACTGCGCCGCGCAGTGGCGGCGGTGCAGGAAGCTCTTAACTGCGGATGAACAAGGACAAGCACAGACACAGATGGAGAAGCGCCGCCGTTTGGCCGCTCATTTTCAACGCCAAGGCGCCAAGACACAAAGGCGCAAAGCAAAACAGCCGGGGCCAAAACCTCAGCGCGGACTTTAGTTTGAGGTGCCGCATTCGTTCCCTTCTTTGCGTCCTGGCGTCTTGGCGCGTTGGCGTTGAAGAATGGTTTTCTCGCGGCTGCATTCGTGTCCATCCGTGTCCATCCGTGGTTTCTTCCTCATGAAACTTTCCGACATGCGGGAACTGCTCGGCGCGCGCGACATTCAGCTCACGAAATCGCTCGGGCAGAATTTTCTCCACGACCAGAACCAGTTGCGCCGCATCGCGGATGCGGGTGCGCTGACCAAGACGGATCGCGTGCTGGAGATCGGTCCAGGGCTGGGGCCGCTCACGGAGTTGCTCCTCGAACGCGCCGGCCAGGTACTCGCCATCGAGAAAGATTTGCGGCTGGTGACGGTGCTGCGCGAGCAGTTCGCCAGCGTCAGTAACCTCGAATTGCAGCACGCCGACGCGCTCGACGTGGTGAAAGATCACACGCGCGACTGGCACGACTGGAAGCTCGTGGCGAATCTGCCTTACTCCGTCGCGTCGCCGATTCTCGTGGAACTGGCACAGAACGCGCGTCGCCCCGAGCGCCTCGTCGCCACGCTGCAACTCGAAGTCGCCCGCCGTCTCATGGCAAAAGCAGACAGCGACGACTACGGCCTGCTCACGTTGCTCGTCCAGTTGCGCTACGAGGCGCGCCAGTCGTTCAAAATCCCTCGCTGCTGCTTCTTCCCCGAGCCGGACGTGGACTCCGCCTGCGTGGTGCTGCTGCGCCGCGCCACGCCGCTGCTGCCCGAGGAACTGCACGCGACGTTCGAGCAGGTGGCCCGCCTCGCTCTTTCGCAGCGGCGCAAGATGCTGGTGAAACTGTTGAAGCAAAACTGGCCGGTGGAAAAAATCACCGCCGCGCTGGAGCAACTGCAACTGCGGCCTGATGTGCGCGGGGAGAAATTGTCGCTCGAACAGTTCGTGGCCCTGACCCGACTGCTCGCGGCGTGAACGGCGAACGCACGAAAATCCTTTTTGTTTGCAGCCGCAACCGTCGTCGCAGCCTGACGGCGGAAACCATCTTCCAGAAAGTGCCGGGCTGGGAGGTGCGCTCCGCCGGCACGGAGGACGGCGCGCGTATCAAAGTCACTGCCGGCCATCTCGGCTGGGCTGATGTGATTGTCGTGATGGAAAAGCGCCACAAGGAGCGGCTGCGGCAGAAGCATCCCGAGGCGTTCGACGGCAAGCCATGCGTTTGCTTCTTCATCGCCGACGATTATGAATTCATGGACGCGGAACTCGTCACGGTGCTGCGTGCGAAAATGCAGGAACATTTCCCAGAACTCGGACAATCTCCGACCCAGACATGAGCGAAGAAATTTTTGACGTGGTGAACGAGCGGGATGAAGTCGTGAGCCGCGCGCCTAGGCGTGAAGTGCATCGCACCGGCTTGATGCACCGCGCCATTCACGTCTTCGTCTTCAACGCGCGCGGTGAGGTTTTTTTGCAGAAGCGCTCGATGAGCAAGGACAGTTCGCCGGGCCTCTGGGACTCCTCCGCGTCCGGCCATCTCGACAGCGGCGAGGATTACGACGCCTGCGCGGTGCGCGAACTGCGCGAGGAGATCGGCCTCGTCATCAGCGTGCCACCGCGCCGCGTGTTCAAGGTGGGGCCGTGCGCCGAGACGGGGCAGGAGTTCGTGTGGCTCTACGAAGGGGCAAGCGAAGGCCCGTTCACGCTGCACCCGGAAGAGATTGAGTGCGGCGATTGGTTCACGCGTCAGCGCGTGACAGAGTGGGTGAACGAACGACCGCAGGATTTCGCGCCTGCGTTTGTGCTGCTGTGGAAGAAATTCCCCGCCTCAACTAGCACCTGAAACGGGTACCGGACGGCGCAAGAATTGTGCGTGCTTCGCCTGGCCTGTCTCCGTATTTTCCGCGCCCTGATTTATGGCGAAGATTCAACCGTTCCCTGCGTTGCGACCCCGGCCTGAGCTGGCGCAGCAGATTTGTGAGCTGCCGTACGACGTGATGTCGTCGGAAGAGGCGCGACTGATGGCGTCCGGCAACGCGCTCAGTTTCCTGCACGTCAGCAAGCCGGAAATCGATCTACCGTCCGGCACCGACCTCTACTCCGCGCCGGTGTATGCGCGCGGGCAGGAGAATTTGCAGAAGCTCATCGCGCAGGGCGCGCTGCGGCAGGATCGCACGGCAAGTTTTTACCTCTATCGCCAGGTGATGGGCGCGCATTCGCAGGTCGGCATCGTGGCGGTGGCGAGTTGCGAGGAGTATCTCGCGGGCACGATCAAGAAGCACGAATTGACGCGCGTGGACAAGGAAGACGACCGCGTGCGCCACATCGAGACGCTGGCGTCGCAGACCGGACCGGTGTTCCTCACGTATCGCGCCACGGTGGGCATTGATGCGTTTGTGAACCGCCGCTTGCAGGAAGTGCCGGACGTGGATTTCACCGCCGCAGACGGCGTGCGGCACACGTCCTGGGTCATTGGCGACGCGGGCAGCGTCGAGTCGCTGGAGCGGGAGTTCGCGAAGGTGCCGGCGCTTTACATCGCGGACGGGCATCATCGCAGCGCGGCGGCGGCGCGCGTGTTTCAAGCGCAGCACAGCAACCCGAACGCGGGCTGGTTTCTTTCGGTCATCTTCCCGCACAATCAGATGCAAATTCTGCCCTACAACCGCGTGCTGAAAGATTTCAACGGTCTGACCAGCGAGCAGGTGTTGGAGAAGTTGGACGCGGTGTTCGTGATTCAGAAGAACACGGGCGCGGCCAAACCGAATCAAAAACATTTCCTCGGGCTGTATCTCGGCGGGCAGTGGCACACGTTGTCGTTCCGCGAACATTTCGCGCGCACCAGCGACCCGATTGAGAAGCTCGACGTGACGCTGCTGCAAAAATACGTGCTCGCGCCGATCTTCGGCATTGATGATCCGCGCACGAGCAAGCGGATCAATTTCGTGGGCGGCATTCGCGGCACGGCGGAACTGGAGAAGCTGGTGAACTCAGGGGAATACGTCTGCGCGTTCAGCATGTTCCCAACGAGCATTGACGACTTGATGACCATTGCCGACGCGGGCGGCATCATGCCGCCGAAGAGCACCTGGTTTGAGCCGAAGCTGCGCGACGCGATGTTCTGTCACATGCTGTGACGCGGAGCAGCGGACAGCCATGTCCGCTGTAGAGCCTCAGTTTGAACGAAACCCGGACTATCCGTCTGACTGCGGACAAGGCTGTCCGCGACCCCTCAGTGAAACTCCTGCACCGTCTTCACCGCGTAACCATTCTTCTTCAGCGCCGCGATGCCCAGCGCGGCGGCCTTCGCGCCGCTGAGCGTGGTCATGATCGGCGTGCCGGTATAGACGGCGGTAGTGCGAATCTTCACCTCGTCCGCGCGCGGCGTGGCCCCGGCGGGCGTGTTGATCACGAGTTGAATCTCCTTGTTCTTGAGCAGGTCAATCGCGTTCGGGCGGCCTTCCTGAAGTTTGTAAATCTTCTCCACCTTCAGCCCCGCTTTGATGAGCACGTCGGCCGTGCCGCCAGTCGCAATCAGATTAAAACCGAGGTCAGCATATTGCTTCGCGACGGCGGCGACCGACGCCTTGTGCGCGTCGCTCACGCTGATGAACACGCGACCGCTCAAGGGCAGCGGCGAGTTCGCGGCCATCTGCGACTTCGCGTAGGCGATGCCCAGATCGTCGTCGAGGCCCATGACTTCGCCGGTCGAACGCATCTCGGGTGAAAGCAAAATGTCCTGACCAAAGAACTTGTTGAACGGGAACACCGACTCCTTCACCGCCCAGTACTTCGTCCAGATTTCCTCGGTGAAGCCAAGCTGCTTGAGCGTTTTGCCCGCCATGACTTGCGCGGCCAGTTTCGCGAGCGGTTTGCCAATCGCCTTGCTCACGAACGGCACGGTGCGCGACGCGCGCGGGTTCACTTCGAGGACATAAACGGTGTCGCCCTTGACCGCATACTGCACGTTCATCAGGCCGATGACCTTCAACTCGCGCGCCATCGCGTGCGTGTACTGGCGGATGGTTTCAATGACCGACTTCGCGAGCGTGTGCGGCGGTAGCACCATCGCGGCGTCGCCGGAATGCACGCCGGCGAACTCGATGTGCTCCAGCATCCCGCCGATAACAATCGTGCCGTCCTTCGCGTCCGCGAACTGCCCGACATCCGTGATGCAATCCACGTCCACCTCGGTGGCGTCTTCGAGAAATTTATCCACCAGCACGGGACGGTCCGGCCCAGCCTCGACGGCGAACTTCATGTAGTGCGTCAGTTCGGCGTCGGAATAAACGATCTGCATCGCGCGTCCCCCGAGCACAAAGCTCGGGCGTACCAGCACGGGATAGCCCAGACGGCGGCTGGCTTGCAGCGCCTCCTCGACGTTGGTGGCGAGG
>JANOAY010000725.1:0-2241 GCA_031411375.1 Pedosphaera sp.
GGCCTTTCGCTACATTGAAGTTGCCAGAAATCATGAGTATGTCATTTGTTAATGTGGTCTTGCCCGTACCATTTAAGATGAGTAAGCGGTCAGCGCGCGAGATTGCTGTAAAGTTTTCGGTCCCTCACCCCGGCCCTCTCCCCAGAGGAGAGGGAGAACGGCATTTCGCCTCACTGCTATCCAGCGCGTTGGATTCGTCGAGCGCTCGCTGACTTTCTCCCTCGCCCAGCGGGAGAGGGCCGGGGTGAGGGAGAACGCGCCCAGGACCGGCGGGCCGGAGCCGGAAATCACTTTTGGCCATCACTCTAATCCTTCAACCTTTTGCCCCAGCCCTGTCACGGCCGGCCGCCGCGCGCCATTTCCGTTTTCTGCTCTCTGCTTTCTGCTTTTGCTTTTTCCCCCACCCATCCCCCACAGTCCGCACGCCCAATGGACAAACCATTCTACATCACTACCGCGATTGACTACGTGAACGGCCAGCCGCACCTCGGCCACGCCTACGAGAAGGTCATCGCCGACGTCATCGCGCGCTCCCGGCGGATGCTTGGTGAGAAAGTTTTCTTCCTCACCGGTCTCGACGAGCACGGCCAGAAAGTCCAGCAGGCCGCACAGGCGGCGGGCAAAACGCCGCAGGCTTATTGCGATGAACTGGCCGTGAGCTGGAAGTCTTTCGCCATCCGCATCGGTCTCACGAATGATGATTTCATCCGCACCACTGACACGCGCCACAAGCAGGTCGTGCAGGCGCTGCTCGCGAAGCTGAACGCCGAGGGCCACTTCTACAAAGCCGGCTACGAGGGTTTCTTCTCCGTGAAGGAGGAAACGTTTCTCACGGAAAAAGATCAGCTTCCTGACGGCACGTTCGATCCCTCGTGGGGCGAAGTCATCCGGCTCAAGGAGGAGAACTGGTATTTCAAACTCGGCGCGCAGCAGGCGTGGCTCATTGATTACATTGAGCAGAACCCCGGCTTCATCCAGCCCTCTTATCGCCGCAACGAAGTCCTCGGCTTCCTGAAGAACAACACGCTCGAAGATCTCTGTATCACACGCCCCGCTGCGCGCCTGAACTGGGGCATCCCGCTCCCCTTCGATCCCGCCTACGTGACCTACGTCTGGTTCGATGCGCTGGTAAATTACATCACCGTCCCCGCCGCGCTGGGCGACGCCGCCGTGCTGGCCGCCACCGGCTCTCAACCCTCAACTCTCAACTCTCAACCAGTCCTGTGGCCCGCCGACCTCCACGTCATCGGCAAGGACATCGTGAAATTCCACGCCGTCTATTGGCCCATCATGCTCAAGGCCGCCGGGCTGCCGCTGCCCAGGCAACTGCTCGTCCACGGCTGGTGGCAGAAGGACGGCGCGAAGATCAGCAAGAGCACCGGCAACATCGTGGACCCCATCGCGGTCATTGATGAGTGGGGCGTGGACGCCTTCCGTTTCTACGTCCTGCGCGAACTTGACATCGGCCCCGACGGCAACTGGACCGACGGCGGATTCGCCGAGCGCTACCAGTCGGCACTGGCCAACGGGCTCGGCAATCTCTTGAACCGCTCTCTCACCATGCTGAAGAAGTATCGCGACGGCGTGCTGGGCGCAGTGTCCGACGAATTGAAATCCGTCACGGACGAGACGGTGAAAAAGGCGGAAGCCGACTACCGGGCGAACGAATTGCAAACCGCGCTCACCGACATCTGGGCGCTCGTCATCCGCGGGAACCAGTATGTGCAACAGACCGAGCCGTTCAAACTCGCCAAAGACCCTGCGCAAGCCGCGCGCCTCGACGAGGTGCTCTACAACCTCTGCGAAGTCTGTCGCGTCCTCGCCGTGCTGCTCGCGCCGTTTCTCCCCGCAACCTCTGCGCGCATCTACGAACAGCTCGGCCTTGGCGCGCTGCCGGAGAGTTTCACCGCGACCCAGTGGGGCGGAATAAAACCCGGCCACACCATCGGCGAGCCGGCCCCGCTCTTCCCGCGCAAGGATTTGGCGAAGCCCGCCTGAACGGAGCGCGGACTTTCCAGTCCGCAACCAGCCGTGTCATCGCGAGCGTGAGAACGATTCCAAAACCCCCGCAGTCAGCAGCTTGCTGCGGACTGGAAAGTCCGCGCTCCGCATCTTGGAGCTTGGTGTTTCCTCGCACGCCGTGTTTCATCCGCGCCCGTGCCGGAACTTTCGCCGAAACTTTTCTTCGCCATCATCGCCGTGCTCTTCATCGGCATCTCCAAGGCTGGCTTCGGCGGCGGA
>JANOAY010000726.1:0-2168 GCA_031411375.1 Pedosphaera sp.
CTGATACTTCGAGACGCCGCGCAGTTTCGCGCGTCCGCCGGTCGTGCGGAGGGCGTCATTTAGGAAGACGGTCGAGATGGATTCGGTCTGCGCATCCACCAACGGATCGTGAACGTCGATTTGCAGCCGCGTGCCGATGCGGGCTTTGGAAAGCACCACGTCCATCGCGCGAATCTCCCGCGTCCGCGTCTCGTCGAACTCGCCTTCGAGCGCGCCGGGCTTGGTGATGTCGCCGCCCTTCGCCGCTGCCTTCACGCCGAGTTTCTCGAAGAACTTCGGATAGCCCTCAGCCGCTGCGGCGATGATCTGACCGGAGAGTGAAGCGCTCACGCTGTTGGGCATCAGCGGATTGCGCCAGCCGCCAAGGACGAGATAAGGCGCAGGGTCATCGGTTAGTGGAACGTCGTGCGGCTTGGCCGTTTCATCCTCGGGCGCTTTTCCGTCCGGCCAGTCGGCGGGCATCGTGATGTAGGCGTCGCGGCCATTCACGAAGCCGGGCCGAACGAACGCGTGCCATTCGCCGGTGCCGTCTTCCTTGAACTCGTGGCGCGCCTCGATGAACCACGGATGCCGCCACAACCCGCTCGCGTCGCCTGAAACCAGCACGCCGTTTGGCAGAAAGTTCGTGTCGACACGAACTCCGCGCAAAGGCCGTCCTCGCTTCACCAGTGCGACGAGCTTGTTCCAGGCGTCCGCGGCGATCATTGCCAGAAGAAGTGCCGCGTGGCCGTCTTACGATCGGGGCTGAGGGCCGGACGGTGTTGGAGGTCGAAGAACGTGATTTGGTAGAGGTCGAGCTTTCCGTCCTTGCGTTCACGCAGCATCGCCAATGGGTAGCGAGCACGCCGACCCGGTAGCGCAACTGCACCGCCGTTGCCGCCAGTGCCTTCGCCTGCTTCGCCATCGTCGGTGTTCGGATCGGCGACCTGCACGACCTCGACTTTCTCAACTGACCAATCCTTCTCGCGGCACGTCACCTCGGCGCAGATGTAGCCACGGCCTTCGTCATCGAGCATCGGCTGACCGAACTTCAGCACCGGCGGCGGTTGATCGTCCGTGCCCGCGAGCGGCACGTCTTTGATCTTCGCGTCCACGCGATTCACGGTGCCCGGTCGGATCGTTGCCGCATCGGTGCCGGAGAGCGAAACCTGGAACGGATGCACAAACTCCGCGCCGCCGCCATCGAACGTGATGATGGTGCCATCGGGCATTTCACGCAGCCGCACGCCATTGCCTGCGACGAGGCGGCTCGCGCGCACGGCCGCACAGAGCTGATTCCACAGAATCGCGGTGATGGGCTGACCGCGCTTCACGAACGGTAGCTCGTTCATTCGCTGCCACCCTCGAGTTGCGCCTGGCCATACACGTCTCGAATCCAGCCGTTCGGCCCGGAGAGCATGTATTCCTCGGTGATCTCCACGGCGTTGCCCTTGCGCTTGATTTTCGGCGCCATCTTCAGCCAGTTCCGTTTCTTCGCCGCACCGGGAATCTTGAACTGCTCGATGCCCGGCGGCTTGTCCACGATCGTGCCGATGCCGCGCAGGATGGACGACGGGATCGTTTTCGCCGCGTAGGTTTTGCGAAAGACCGCTCCCACCACTAGCCAGTTATCGACGCCGAACAGCGGATTCTTCTTCGGCTTCTTGCCGCTGCCGCTGAGTGCCGTCTGCTCCCCGCTCGACTCAGGCAACGTCTCGGCAAATTGCTCCTTCGCCGCGTCCCAGGCGTAGCGGGTTTTCAGCGTATCGAAGAACGGATGCGTCTGGATCGGGTCTTCCGCCATCGACGTATCCAGCTCGAAGGTCACCTGGTCGTCGCTCGGTGCCTCGTTGGCGATGCCCTCGAAGTGCAGCGTCACTTTGTAGCCGCCGTCGTCCTCCTGCGTGAATGAGCGCGAGCGATATGGAATCCCGATACCGAGATTCGGCAGCACGCTCAGCGCCTCCGCAAGGGTATCGACGAACATCGGCACCTCGATGGTGGCGACGCCCGTCTCGGAGATGCCGCCACTGATGCCAGTCGTGGGAAGTGGTGTGCCGCTCATAGGTCAGGCGAAGACGGGGTTGAGCGTGGTCGTGCTCGCCGTGGGCTTGTTCTCGATGGCGCGCTTCACGTCGCGGAGCAGGCCGGTCTGCGTGGTCAGCTCGCGGGTCTGCCGCTGCTGCTCG
>JANOAY010000727.1:0-3589 GCA_031411375.1 Pedosphaera sp.
CCGCAGTGGCACTTCATCTCCTTCTGCATCTCGTAACCGCGATTGCAAAAGTTCCGCAACCGCTCCAGCGGCGGCACCGTGGGGGAGAACAGCGCGTCCAGTTCCGGCTGCTTCTGCAACCAGGTCGCGTCCAGCGCCGCGACCGCCACGTCCGACTTGGACTCGAAGAAATAATAAAAGCTCCCCTTCTTCACGCCCGCCTTCTCGCAGATTTGGTCAATGGTTGTCCCCCCGTAGCTGCCGTGCCAGATCAACTCTGTCACCGCATCCATCAACTTCTGCTTCGCATCGCTAACTCTTCCCATGTTGCGAAGAGCTTAGAGTAGTTGACTAAGTGGTCAACTACTATTTTCACCACCTTGAGGGGACTTCCCTGCGGGCAGAACCAAGGCGGGAAAAAGCTGAAGCTGCCTTCCCGTCCCCAGTTCTGGTGACTGGCTGGGTACGGGAACTACGGTAATCTCATTTCGTTGTTGCTGCGCTTCAGTTCTCAGAAGCCAGCCTGTGTGTGAAAAGGCCGGACCTGTTGTCCGGCCTTTCTCTTTTTTATCGTGCGCTGTTTTCCAGCGAAAGCCTCCCCGCTCCCTGCTCCCTGCTCCTGGCTCCCTGCTCCTGGCTTGCTGCTACTTCACCCGCATCACATACACCGCCGTAACGTAGGGCGGGAACGGTTGCGCGCCGGGACTGAAATCCACGGTCACAAAATTCTGCACCGGATTGGTGCCCGAGTTGTCCGCCTGCGCGGTGGCAAAGCTGTCGATGCCGCCGAGTGCGCCACTGCTCAATCCGCCGCGCAGGAATCGCTGCGCGCCCGTATTGATGTCCGGCAAGAGCTGGCCATCCAGCGGCGACTCCGGGTCACTCAAGAACTGCCCGTTGCACTCCACAAAATTCGCGGGCAACGGCGGCACGCCCGGCGTGTCCTTGAACCACGGCAACACCGCGCCGACCGGCACCATCACATCGATCAGGGCCTTCAGCGCGTTGAACTGGTTGCGCAACTCATCCGAACGCACCTGCGTGTTCGGGGCGGGCAAATTGGGATCAAACATAAATATATCTCCGAGGTTGAAGTTAAGAACATGAGCGGCGAATCCGATCCCCCCGCCCCGCGAGGCACGAGCGGCGAGAGAGTTAGGGAGAGGGGCGGCTCGACGTCTGGTGCGGCGCTCCTCGTCTCCTCCATTCCGTGGAAGAGAGGGAGTGAACCATCCCGATTCTTCGTGCCGCTTGGACGAGCGATTCCCATCCGACCCCACCACCACCCTTCCGGCGGTCCATCCGCCGCGCCTGAACAAATAGATTTCATACATTTCTCCCTGAATTCTCTCCGTGGAATTTCCGCTCAGAATTGAAAGGGAGAGCGACGGTGCCTTGACCAAACCACACGCGTTATTTTTTGTTACGTGTGCCGCCGCCCTCCCGAATCGTCACGCTCACGGCACCGTTTTCGACGCCGCGTCACTGTAAGGGCCAGGCCCCGCGCTGCCGTTCGCCCGCACCCGCACCCAGCAATGCCCGCCGCTCGGCAGGCCCATCAACGAGGCCGACGTCCGCGTCGAAGTGCCCCGCGCCACCCAGCTCGACTCCGTCATGGGATCTGCCGTCGTCTGGAGTTCATAGATGGCCACCGCGCCCTCCGGTGCGTCCCACGCCACCAGCAGTTGCCCCGGGAACTCGCCCGCGCTCGCCACCACCGCGAGCGGCGCCGACGGGATGCCCAGCGGCAACGGCGGCGTGCGCAGCTCATAACCCGAGCTGGCGATCTTCGCCTCATCGCCGTTCGCCACGTTCTCCACATGGAGGCCGAGCAGACGGTAGTCATTCTCCACCAGTTCCATCGCCGCACGCTTCTCCTGAATGGCCGCGCGCGACGCCGTGACGGCCGCGATAGACGCCGCGATCTTCGTGTTCGCCGTCGTGATGTGGGTCTGCACCGAGGCCAGCGTGGGATTGGTGGCGGGGAAGCTGGGATTCCCCGTGAGATGCGTGACCACATCCTGGACCTTGCTGACGCGCTCAGGCTCCGTGAGACCGAGCAGACTTAACTTAACTTTCATACGTTTCCTTTTGGTCAGGAGAGACAAGGGTCCGCCGTCGTAGTAAGTGAAGGGAGAGTCGTATAACTCTGAACCATCATATAGCGAACTCATGTCAGCTCCGACATTGTCGCGGATGATTTGGTAAGGCAGAAAAAGTATAGCATCACGTTTGCCAACTTTGCGCCCGCACGAATCCGCCCGCCCCCGATGCGGCGCTGTCCAAGGTCCGTAAAAAATTGTCTCAACGCTGTCTCGATCTGAAAAAGCTGTCGGCGGGTTCCGACAAAAAGCGCCGTACTTTGAATGCGAAACGCGGTGCTTTGCGTGTGAAGTGTCGCGGTGTTGATGCGAAGTGCGCCGGTGGGCCTGCGAACCGCCGCGCTCTGAATGCGAACCAGCCTGTTGCGCACGAAGAGCACGCTGTCCCGCAGACGAACCAGCGTGTTGCTCATCCGCCGTGGAGCGTTTCGCAGGCGAACCGCATCACTCTCGATAAGAACCGCGCGGCTTTGCCCGCGAGGCAAGCTGTGTCGCAATTGAATTGCGCTGCTTTCAGCACACTAACACCAGCACCGCCGCCTGCTCGACGACACGCTGGTCATCTGGGGCGGAGAATTTGGCCGCACGCCGATGAACGAGGAACGCAACGGCTCGAAATTCCTCGGGCGCGATCATCATCCGCACTGCTTCAAGATGCTGATGGCGGGCGGCGGCATCAAACGCGGCGTCACCTACGGCGAGGCGGACGAACTCGGCTATTCGGATCGAATGACGGAGTTACTTTGAGCCTATCGGGCGGTGCGCCACAAAAAAACAACCTTTCCGGCCGATTGACTGGTGCAAAATTGCGCATCGATTCGCTGCCCTCTCTGTCCATCTTTTGAGGGAGTTACTTTAACTCCAGTGTAATCGGTTGTGGTAAAAGGCTTGGACTCGTAGGGCTTCCGGCCAGTTCGTGCAAAGTACTTCACCTTGATTGTCTTGGATGCAGACCAACCTGACGCATCACCTTTAAGGGTAGCCTCACCGATTGATGTCACCACCTCCTCCGAGACACCACTTTCGTTAATCTTCAGAAATATCCAAATCTTGTAGTGTTGGTCGGCTGGTATCCACAGGAAGGTGGCCCTTCCAGTGCCCTTGAACTTGTCTGGGGTCTCGTCGTTATGGAACTTTGTGTAGTCGAGTTCGAAATCCCACTCTCCATCCAATGGGCGGATGAAGCGGATGTGTTCTTGCTGAAGCAAACTCCCAAAGCTCCCAAGCTGTTTGCGTTGGAGGCGAAGGGTTAGCAAAGAGGTCAGAATGGTAGCCCCTAAGACGGCAACAGCAGTCCAGAACTTGTATTGGTTAATTGTTAGTTCTTCCATACGCGTGATTGCTGCACAAACCGTGAGCAGACTGCCCGATCTTCAGCCGCTCTCGATTGATGGTCAAAAACTAGAGGGGGCCTTACGGACTGGTCGAGATGAATTTCCTTTCCATCGCCCTCGTGGTTGGTCGCGATGCGACGCTTCGGTACTGGCCAGCCTCTCCAGCGCGCTTGC
>JANOAY010000728.1:0-3929 GCA_031411375.1 Pedosphaera sp.
ATCAACTGGCCGCTCGGTGAGAGGGTTACCGTACTCATGAGACACTTTTGCCCATTCCCGGCTGGCGTTCAATCTGTTTTACGCCCTCAAACTTTTTTCCGAAACATGCTTATGCTCCTCCCATCTTCCTCCGAATACCCCTGTGTGATGCGTCTGTCGCAATACACAACGGCCAACGGCTCCTCCGGTTCTCCCGGAGGCTTTGGAGCATTCCCTGAAAACGTCCGTGCGGTCGCCGAAAGCTTCCGCGCAGTGACGGAAAACTTCCACGCGGTGACGGAAAGCTTCCGCGCGATCGCGGAAAACGTCGGCGTGGTCATGGAAAACTTCCGCGCGGTCATGAAATGCTTCCGCGTGATGACAAAATGCTTCAGCGCGGCGACGAAAAGATTCGATTTTTCACCCAGTCCACATCCAACCCCCGCCTAACATGGTAGATAATAATAATGCAGCGACGCCTTTACCGCCGGAGGGCGGTGGCAACAATCCCAACCCGCAGCCGAATCTGTCGGTGGTGCCGCCCGAGGGCGCAGCGCCGGTGCCGCAGAAAACCGGTTTGAAGAAGGCCCAGTTGATCGGGCTGACCGTCACCATGGACCTCGTCACGGAAGCGCGGAAGCCGGCGCATCTGCCGCTGCTGGAGAAGGAGGGTATTCCGGCGGCCTTTCTGGATGCGCTGGCGGTGTCGTGCGAGCAACTGGTCGTGCGCGGGCAGAAGGCGGCGGCCTCAGACCACAGCGGGGAGGACGCGATGCTCACCAAGGATCCGGCGGTGCAGGCGCTGATGACGTCGTTGCAAGCCATGCAGGCCGGGGCGCGGCTCAAGTATCTGCCGGATCATCCCGCGTTGCTGAAGAATTATCACATCGGCGAGAGGCTCGACCAGAGCCGCGACTTCCTGCTCACGGCATCGCAGCAGGTGATCAATCACGCGAACGCGGACCGGCCCGGCAGCACGGACACGGATTTCATCAACCTCGCGCTGGCGCAGCGGAAGGCGGTGGAGGGTGTGAAGCCGGCGCAGACCGGCCACAAGAATAATGCATCGCAGGAGCGGGAGCTGCGCGAGGCGGAATACGAGAACATCATCGCGCGCCGGAAAAAGATTCAATACGCGGCGGATAAAATCTGGCCCGCGGGCCAGCCGCAGAACGTGGCGGCGCGCAAGGCGTTCAAGCTGCCAAAGGACCGGCCTTATAGTTATTGAACTGGGGAGGGACCGCGTGTCGCGGTCCCATTTTGATTTGGGACGACAACAGATCGTCCCTCCCCGGGAGGGTGAGAGTCCTCGCGAACCCACTAAACTTCGGGGAAAGCATGGGTTCGGCGGGAGCCTCACCCTCCCGTGATGGGTTACTGGCCGCCCGCCCACTTCGGCGGGTTCTTCAGCTTGTAGAGCATCTCGCCGGCCTTGGGCACGTGGAGCACGCCTTCGGCTTCGCGGTTCTGGAATTCCTCGGCCTTGATGCTGCGCCAGTCGCGGTAGCCGAGGTTGATCTCCTTGCAGACGGATTCGGGGATGCCCGTCGCCAGGGTCACGTGCACGCGCGGCGTCTCGACGCCGTTCTCGTAGGTGCCGAGTCCATAGACGTGCGTGCAATGCGCGAGCACGCCCCAGGGAAAGCCTTTGAACTGGTCCCACTGTTTCAAGAAATAGTCGCGGCAATGATAGCCGACCTTGCGGATGGTCGCGCCGTGCGCGATGCAAATCTCGTGGATGTGCGGCGCGTAGATGATTAATTCGCCGCCATCGGCCACGACCGGTTCGAGCTTGTACATGCACTTCCCGCCGACCCACAGCTCGTCATACATCTTCGGCGCGCAAGAAAGCACGGTGTGGAAAGGGCGATCCTTGTAGAGAATGTGAACCTGCTTCGAGACCTGCACCGCGGCGTCCCACGCGGCCTCGGGCGTGCCGGTGAAAAGTCCGGCCAGCGATTTGTCCGGGCGCACGACCATCGCGAGGCAGAGCTTCGGCACCGTGACCATCGAGCCGGCGCGATCCACGACGCGGCGCACGGGCGTCCATTTGCTGCCGATGATCATCGGGTTCGTGACCACGCCGCCGAGCCAGTGGAAGAAATTCAAAATCTGCGGCCCGCCCACGCCGGGGAAGAGATACTTGTTGCCGCCGCTGAACCCGACGACTTCGTGCGGGAACACAGGACCGATAATGATCAACTGATCGTAATCAAAAACGCGTTTGTTGATCTCGACCGGCACGTCCATCGAGAACAGCCCGCCCGAGAGTTCGCTGATGTCGCTGGCGGGAATGGTGCCGATGTTTTTCAGCGCGGCGGGGTTGTCCCACTCGTGGTTGAAAAACTGGACTTTCGCGTAGGTGCTGCGCCGCTCGGCGGGAGAAATTTCCAACCGCTCGCAAATCGCCTCTTCGCTCATCGGCTGATGCGTGCCGAGCGCGACGAGGAGGTCCATCGCCCGCACGGTGCCGCCGAGCTGTGCGAACAAAGTTTTGAACATCAGCCCCACCGGCGCGGTGCGTGTGCCGTCGGGGATGATGAGCAGGAGGCGTTTCCCAGTGAAGTCGGCGGCAGGGCAGGTCTTCGCGATAATCGCCGCGACTTGTTCTGCCGACACGGCGGACGGCGAAGTGATTTCAGCAATGGTCTGGGCTGTTTTCATCACGCAGGAAATCTAAATGGTTTGCGACAGGAATCCACCGTCCACGCGGAGGTCGGTGCCGGTGACGAAGCTGCTGGCCTTCGCCGCGAGGAACACCGCCGCGCCAATCAGTTCGTCGCTCGTGCCGAAGCGGCCCATCGGGGTGTGGCCGAGAATGGATTTGGTGCGCGCGGTCGGCGAGCCGTCGTCGTTGAAGAGCAGCTTGCGGTTTTGTTCCGCCGGGAAAAAACCCGGCGTGATGGTGTTCACGCGCACATTTTTCGGCGCCCATTCGCGGGAGAGAAACTGCGACAGATTCAGCACCGCCGCCTTGGCCGACGAGTAGGCGACCACGCGCGAGAGCGGCAGGTGCGCCGAGACGCTGGCGATGTTGATGATGCTGCCGCATCCGCGCGCGACCATCGCGGGGCCGAATTCCTGGCAGGGCAGCAGCACGCCGCCGACGAGGTTGAGATCGAAGTTCGCCTGCCAGTCCGCGAGTTGAATGGACTCGAAGGAACGCTCGGCGGTGACGGTGACTTTCGGATCGTTGCCGCCGGCGGCGTTGACGAGAATGGTCACGGGGCCGAGCTGCTTTTCAATTTCCACGCGCGCGGCGGCGAGGCTTTCGCGCTGGATGGCGTCGGCGGTGAAGAAGGCGGCGTGCCCTCCCGCGTCGCGGATTTTTTTGACGCGCGCTTCGCCCTTGTCGCGATTGCGTCCGAGCACGGCGACCTTCGCGCCCGCCTGCGCCAGTCCTTCGGCGATGGCACCGCCCAGTTCGCCCGTGGCTCCGATGACGACGGCCACTTCTCCCGTGAGATCAAATAACTTCATGCGTGGGGCAAGACTGCGGAGAAGCGGCGCGCGTCACAAAGAAATTTCTCCGGCGGTCGTAACGCAAGATAATGAGAAGCGTCGAAGCGGAATTGATTGGAGCGCCGAGCCGGTGCTCGGCGCTTAAAACCGAGGCTACGGCCCAACCGGCTGGAGCGCCGGACCATCTTGCAGTCGCAGGACGCGACCGACGTTCGGCGTGGGAGCAGAATCGGGGCGCGTGCGCAGCGTGAGTTTCACACTGGGCGCGTGGACAAAACGCACGACCAACTGCCGCGTGGTCTTCAATTCCGCTTGAATCTGGTTTATTCGGCTGTGCATGGGTCTCACTTAGCAAAGATGGGGCCAGCGCCTTTTCCCGGAGCGCGGGTTTCCAACCCGCAGCAACGTGAAATGGAGAGGGGGTTTCCGCAAGTTCTCACGCCTGCGTCTTACGGCCATTGCTGCGGGTTAAAAACCCGCGCTCCGGG
>JANOAY010000729.1:0-6032 GCA_031411375.1 Pedosphaera sp.
CATCGCGGCTGGGCCTTCCGCAAACTCCAGTCGCGCCTCGGCGACGTGCGCGGCAAAACTATCGCCATCCTCGGCCTCGTGTACACGCCGAACACCGACACGCTCCGTCGCAGCAACGCCGTGGAACTTTGCCAGCAACTCGTGGCCGCTGGCTCGCGCGTCATCGCCTACGATCCCGCCATCAAAAAATCATCGCCTGAACTGGAAGGTGTCACACTTGCCGCCAGCGCCGACGCCGCATTGCTGCAAGCCGACGCCGCCGTGGTCTGCACCGAGTGGCCCGCGTTTCGTGAATTGAACTGGACCCAAGCCGTCGCGCAGATGCGCCGCGCGCTCATCGTGGATGCCAACCGTTTTCTGGAAAAGCCGTTGCAAGGGGTCGCGGCGGTCGAACACATTTCCGTCGGACGCACATGAAACCACTCGAAGGGCGCAACGCCATCATCACCGGGGCCAGCCAAGGGCTGGGCAAAGCCATCGCCGAACATTACGTGCGCGCGGGCGCCAACGTCCTGCTCTGCGCGCGCAGCAAGCCCGAGCTTTCCACCACCGCGAAGGAACTCGCCAAGTCCGCGCCCGGCCAAAAAATTCTCGCCCATGTCGGCGACGTGTCGGACGAGACGCAGGTCCACGACATCGTGGATTACGCGCTCAGCGAGTTCGGCACCGTTCACGCGCTCGTCGCGAACGCCGGCATCTACGGCCCGATGGGGCCGACCGAAAGCGTCGATCTCGACGAATGGCGGCGCGCCATGGACATCAATCTGTTCGGCTTCCTGCTGCCCGCGCGCGCGCTCATTCCGCATTTCAAAACCAACAAGGCCGGCAAAATTGTCGTCATCTCCGGCGGCGGCGCGACCAATCCGCTCCCGAACATCAGCGCCTACGCCTCGAGCAAGGCCGCCGTCGTGCGTCTGATGGAAACGCTGGCCGAGGAATTAAAATCCTTCGGCGTGGACGTGAACGCCATCGCCCCCGGCGCGCTCGCCACGCGGCTCATTGATGAAGTCCTCGCCGCCGGTCCCGAGAAAGTCGGCGCGGCCTTCTTCGAGAAGAACAAGCAGTGGAAGGAGAAAGGCGCGACTCCGCTCGACCTCGGCGCCAGCCTCGCCGTCTATCTTGCCAGCGCTGAGAGCAACGGCATCACCGGCAAGCTCATCAGCGCGCAGTGGGATCCGTGGAAGGATCTTCAGAAGCACCGCGACGATCTCGCGAAGACCGACATCTACTGCCTGCGCCGCATCGTGCCCGAGGATCGCGGTCAGAAGTGGAGCTGAGACGCGGTCGGCGGGCGCTCATTTCCCCGTTGCAATCCCCGACGGTCGGCGCAAGGTGCCGACATGAGCAAACCCCTGCGCCTGACTCTCAGCACCGTCAAATGCCTGCGTGAACAATCCGGCGATGTGGGTGTTGCGGGTGAAGTGAAGAAGAGGTTGAGGGTTGAGAGTTGAGGGTGGGGAAAGGCGGGACTACCCACGAGGCCTCGGCGGACACACCGGGAACATTGCGCCTAGCCCGCCGGTTGATCAAACTCCCTCCGCTGGTGAACGACTTTCTCCATCGCATCCGTCAGGGCCTCCTGGATCGCGGGATCATCCCCGACGAGGCGCCCGCCGTCGTCGCCGTCTCCGGCGGTGTGGATTCGATGGTTCTTCTCCACGCGCTCGCGGAACTTGCTCCCACGCACCGTTGGCAAATCACCGTCGCGCATTTCAACCACCAGTTGCGCGGGCGCGATGCGGAGGCGGATGAACGCTGCGTGGCGCGCGCGGCGAAGAAGCTGGGGCTGCGGATTGTCTCCGAGCGGGGCGACGTAAAGGCCTTCGCTGCCGCGCGGAAAATTTCCGTAGAGATGGCGGCGCGAGAGTTGCGTCACCGGTTTCTCGCGCAGACGGCGAAGAATCTCGGCGCACGCCACATCTTCCTCGCGCATCACGCGGATGATCAGGTGGAACTTTTCTTTCTGCGCCTGCTGCGGGGCGCAGGCACGCAGGGACTCGGCGGCATGGAATGGAGCGCGCCCTCGCCTGCCGGGGCGGGACTCGCCCTGTTGCGACCGCTGCTGGGCGAGACGAAAGCCGCGCTCGTGGAGTTTGCGCGGGCGCGAAAGATTGCCTTCCGCGAAGACGCGAGCAACCAGTCGCTGGACATCCCGCGCAACCGCGTTCGTCACGAACTGCTGCCGCTGTTGCGCCGCGATTTCGCGCCGGCCCTCGACCGCGCGGTGCTGCGCTCGATGGAACTCGTTCACGACGAAGGCGAGTTCGTGACGGTCGAAGCCATCGCGTGGCTGGAGAAACAGCGAAGCGGAGCGTTCGACTCGCTGCACGTCGCGCTGCAACGCCGCGTCATTCAGATCGGCTTGCTCGGCCACGGCATCGTGCCGCAGTTCGAGCACGTCGAGCGTCTCCGCACGCACGTCAACGAATGGCTCACCCTGCACGCCGGGTTCATCTGCCGCCGTCGCGCGAGCGGCGAAGTCGAGGCGCGGCCCGTGCGGTTCACGCCGTTTCAATCTGGCGAGGCGCACGTTGCGCTCGGCACACGCGCGGGGCGCACGGCCTGCGAGTCGGCGGTGTTGATGTGGAGTTTCAGCGCGGGCCACAAACTTTCCGCCCCGCGCGCCCACACCGAGTTCTTCGACGCGGATGCCGTGGGCGCGAACATCATCCTGCGCCACTGGCGCGAGGGGGATCGTTTCCAGCCTATCGGCATGAAGCAGCCGGTGAAGCTCCAGGATTTTTTCACAAATCAGAAAGTCCCCCGCGCGCGCCGGCATGAGTTGCTGCTCGCCACGACAGTGAGCGGAGAAATTTTCTGGATTGAAGGCGCGCGCATCGGAGAGCGGTTCAAGATCACGCCGGCCACGCGGCGGATTCTGGAGTGGAACTGGCAGCGCCCCGCTGAGTAGGAGACGACGTGAGGAGTCTCTAATCGCTGTCGTTCAGAGTGTCCGAAGTTTTGATCAGTGGCTCCTTACGTCGTCTCCTACGAACGCAGGGCGGGCGGGCCTCAACTGACAAACTTCGGATCAAACACCGGCCCCAGCCCGTGCTTGCGGAGCAGTTCGGCGAACTTCGCCAGCCCGCGCTTTTCGTCCGAGCCGAGGTGATAGTGGATGTGCCAGCCGAGATAGTCCTGGCGGAAATCGAGGTCGTATTCGGTGCGTGTGCGGATGATGTGGTCGAGCGTGTCCACGCCGAACTCCTTCGCCTCACGCAGACGGCGGCGCAGTTCCTTGTTCTCCACGCCGCGCCGCAAGGCCCACACGGCATACACAAACGGCAGCTTGGTCAGGTCAAACCACGCGGAACCCAAGTCCCAAATCTGGTGCGAATGTTCCGCGCGCAGAAAATCAATCGCCCGGTCCCCGATGAGCAGCACCGCGTCGCAGCTCGGCGCGATCTCGTAGTCCGGCAGTGGAATCAACTCCGCCTGAATGCCGCGCTCGGCGAGCAGCACCTTCAGCAGGTTCACACTCGTCAGCGAGGCCGCGTCGCAGAAAATCTCATGTACTTCCGCCAGCGGATAACGGTGCGCCACGAACACGCTCTTCACTTCGCCCAGCGAGGCGATGGACACGCCGTCGAGCACGTCATAACGGTCGTTAAACAAGACCTCCGTGACACTCACGAGCGCCGCGTCGAGTTCATCGCGGCGCAGCATCTCGGCGAGCTTCGAGGGCGTGACGAATTGAATCTCGTCCTCCAGTCCACGCGTGACGGGCACCGCGTTCAGGTAAGGCACGGAGCCGACGCGGAAAGGTTTGAGCGACTGCTCGAGTTCCTGCTCACGCTGCCGTTCGGTGGTGATGCGGTCGCGCTCCACGCGCCGCGCCAGTTGCTCGGCCGATTCCGGCGGGGCCATGCGGAGCTTGGGTGTTTCGTCAGACATGCGTGCCGACTCTAACGCAAAGCCTCCGGGGCTTTCAACCGCTGATGGCGGAGATACAGGTCTAGCGCCTCGGCCGCATGCGGTCGGGGGTGACCCATTCGTCGAAGTTCGCGCCCCAGCCGTCGTAGTGGATGAACGCGCGCGGACCGTCGCGCTGAAGAATGGTGGCGTCATACCAACGGCCTCCCCAGAACACTTCCACGGACGTTGCGTCGGCGGCGACGGGCGCGGCGTCGCGGACGGTGCCGGCTTTGCTGGGCGGCAGAGTCTTCCCGGGGATCACGCCGGGCGTCGGCGTGGCCGGGGAATTTGGGCGCGCGGCAGGAGCATAGGCGGGAGGGCGGCCCGTTCTGACCCGTTCGAACCGAAGAACGCTGCGAACGATCGAAACGACAACCAGCAAAAGGACCAGAGCGGCGACACCGATCCCGACCCAGATCGCAGGATGGAGTTTGCGCCGGGACGGCGGTGGTTGCGTCCACGCCGGGGTGGCAACCCGCTGGGCGAGGGTCTGCGCAATGCTGGTGTTGGCGGCATCGGTACCATCCGCGCCGCACGTGGGGCAGGCCACGTTTGCTGGCATCCTGCCCGCGACCGGCTCGACATCGAAAGCGTAGTGCTGGCCACAACCGCAATTGATTTTGACTGGCATGGTGGCCGGATAAACCGGCGGCGGCGCGGCAGGGCGCTGATATTGACCGGCGGCGGCAGCGCGGGAGGTCGTGGAACGGTTACCGTCGCGACTTCTCCGGAGCAACAGTCCGAGGCCGAGCCCGATCAGCACCACGGGCGCGGAACCGCGGCCAAGCCGGGCGCCTTTGTCGTATGCCTCGTTGCCGCTCCGCGCTTTCGGGGCATTGATGGCATTGACGGCCGCGACAATTCCGAGAATTACAAGAATCAAGCCGACTATTTTCATGGCAATTCGGCGTCTCCACGTGCAGGCCTCGCCGGCATGGTTCGCCCTGCGGTGGTGGAAACGGTATGGCGGATTATTGGCCGATGGCCCGGGGTATTGGAAGCACGGTGTGGGACGGTTTCACGGGAAGTGCTGACGCAACATAATTTGTCTCGGCTGGATCCGGCACTGAATCTTCAGTCGCGGCGGGCGGAGACCGGCGCTCCGCTGATGAAGCGATCACGCCGTGGCCAGATTGTCTTCCAGCACTTTGGATTTGCCGGCGGACGGTTCAGCGGATGCGAGTGGCGCGTCGTCCCACACTTTAAGTGGCTCGTAGAAGGTTCCACGTTGGACAGGCGTGCGGCCGGCTTCGCGAATGGCCTTCACCATCGCGGACTCGGTTTGCAACTGCGGCGATTTCGCGCCGGCCATGTGGAAAATATGTTCCTCGATGATGGTGCCGTGCAGGTCGTCCGCGCCGTAGCTGAGGGCGACTTGCGCGAGCTTGAGACCGAGGCCGACCCAGTAGGCGGTGATGTGATCGAAGTTGTCGAGATAAAGGCGGCTGACGGCGATGGTGCGGAGCGAGTCGAAGCCGGTGGGTGCGTGTTTCACTTCGATCAAGTTGTTGTCCGGCTGATACGCGAGCGGGACGAAGCCGGTGAAGCCGTGCGTCTCGTCCTGGAGCGCGCGAAGCTGGCGCAGGTGATCCACGCGGTCGGCGAGCGTCTCGACGTGGCCGTAGAGCATGGTGCAAGTGCTGCGTCCGCCGAGACGGTGCCACTGGCGATGCACGTCGAGATATTCTTCCGCAGACTCTTTGCCTTTGGCGATTTTCGAGCGGACTTCCTTGCGGAAAATTTCCGCGCCGCCGCCGGTGAGCGAGGCGAGTCCGGCATCTTTCAACTCGCGCAAGGTTTGTTCCACCGTGCGTTTGCCAAGCCAAGCAAGGTGGAGAATTTCAATCGCGGTGAAGCACTTGAGCTGGAGGCGCGCGTCGAGGTTTTTCAGCGCACGCAGCATGTCGGTGTAATAGCTGAAGGGCAGGGAAGGGTGCAGCCCGCCGACAATGTGCAACTCGGTGATGCCGAGCCGCAGCGCCTCGCGCGCCTTCTCGACGATCTGCTCGGTCGTGAGTTGGAAGCCGTCGGCGTCGCGCTTCTTCTTCGAGAAGGCGCAGAACTGGCAGGAGAGAATGCAGTAGTTCGAGTAGTTGATGTAGCGGTTGACGATGTAG
>JANOAY010000730.1:0-2314 GCA_031411375.1 Pedosphaera sp.
CCCGATCAAAACGGTCAAAGACCTCGAAGGCAAACGCATCGCCACCGAAGTGGTGAACCTCACCAAGAGCTACTTGAAGAAGCACGGCGTGAAGGCCGATGTGGAATTCTCCTGGGGCGCGACCGAAGTGAAGGCGCACGAACTCGTGGACGCCATCGTCGAAGTCACCGAGACCGGCTCTTCGCTCCGGGCGAACAACCTGCGCATCGTGGACACCCTGCTCTCCTCTACGCCGCGATTGATCGTAAATCACGACGCGTGGAAGAACGCGTGGAAGCGCAAAAAGATCGAGACGCTCGCCATGCTCCTGCGCGGCGCGATTGAGGCCGAGGCCAAGGTCGGATTGAAGATGAACATCGAGCAGAGCCGCCTCGCGAACCTCCTGAAAACTTTGCCCGCGCTCCGCACGCCCACCATCTCCCAGCTCAGTCTGGAAGGCTGGGTGGCGGTGGAGACGATCATTGACGAGCACATCGTCCGCGAAATCATCCCCGCTCTCAAGGCGGCGGGGGCTGAAGGCATCATAGAATATCCCTTGAACAAGGTCGTGTACTGACCCACTCTCCCGCACTCAAATTGATATGGGATCACTGAAAAAACGCCGTAAAGCGAAAATTAACAAGCACAAGCGCCGCAAGAAGATGCGCGCCAACCGCCACAAGAAGCGCACCTGGCAGAAGTAGCGGCGTGCGGCCGGCCCCGTGCCGGTCTTCGTTGGCGGGTTCGACTTTCAACGCATGGGCAAGTCACAAGCTTGCCCATGCGCTTTTCTTTGGTCGGATTGATGGGTGGGTTTTGTAGCCGAAAACTCCCTAGGCCATTCTGTTTCCCGCTGGCAGCAGCGGCTCAGTTTTATCAGCAATCGGGCACCATTCCCCCGCCATCAGCACCGCCCCATTCCATCGCCTTGCTTTCCGGCTTGCTTGTCCCGGAGACGAAGCGCACAAACGCAGCGAACACATTTCCATTATGAACCAGCGATCCACCCTGACGCTCAATCGCCGCACGTTTCTCCAACGCACCGCCACCGGCGTGGCGCTGTTCAACATTCTTCCGGGCCGCCTGTTGCCCGGCGCAGAAGCCACTTCGCCCAACGCCAAGCTCAATCTCGCCGGCATCGGCATCGGCAGCCGCGGCGGAGCCGACGTGGGCGAACTGGCGGGGCTGGGCCACAACTTCGTCGCGCTCTGCGACGTGGACACGAAATACGCGGCCAAGGAGTTTGAGAAATATCCGAAGGCGAAGCAGTTCAAAGACTACCGCGTGATGCTCGACAAGATGGGGCCGGAAATTGACGGCGTGGTCATCGGCACGCCGGACCACACGCACGCGGTCATCGCCATGGAGGCGATGCGGCGCGGCAAGCACGTCTATTGCGAGAAGCCGCTGGCCCACACCGTGCATGAAGTGCGCGAGCTGACGGCCGCGGCGAAGAAACACAAAGTGGTGACGCAGCTCGGCAACCAAGGGCATTCGAGCGACGCCATCCGGCGCGTGTGCGAGTGGGTCTGGGCCGGGGCCATCGGGAAAGTTCACACCATCCACGCCGGGTGCAACGCGTTTAAGAACGTGTATTGCCAGATTCCGAACCTCGGCAAGCTGGGCGAGAAGCACGACGTGCCCGCCACGCTCGACTACGACCTGTGGGTCGGCCCCGTGGAGTTTCGTCCCTACTCGCCGCTCTGGGTGCCGTGGAATTGGCGCGGCTGGATGCACTTTGGCGGCGGCACCATTGGCGACTGGATTTGCCATGTGGTGGACCCGGCCTATTGGGCGCTCGACCTGGATGCGCCCACCACCGTGCAGGCGGAAGTCACCGACTACGATCCCGCGAAGCACGGTCAGACCTATCCGTCGGGCACGAAGATCACGTTTGAATTTCCTGCCAAGGCGGATCGCGGCCCGGTCAAGCTGGTCTGGCACGATGGCAACACGGCGATACCGAAGCCGGCCGATTTCCCCGCAGACGAAAAGGTGCCCAGCACGGGCGCCATTCTCTTCGGCGACAAGGGCATGATCGCTCACGGCTCGCATGGCGGGACCGGCTGCCACCTCTTGCCGGACAAGCTCATGGAACAGTTCTCCGGCAAGAACGCGCCTGAGCAAAAAATCACCCGCGTGAAAGGCCACGCGTGGGACTGGGCCGAAGCCATCCGCACCGGACGTCAAGCGGGGTCAAACTTCGGCTACGGCGGCCCGCTCACGCAGGTGGCGCTGCTGGGCCTCATCGCCATTCGTTTCCCCGGCCAGAAACTGCAATGGGAAGACCAGTCGGCAAAGTTCACAAACCACAAAGACGCGAACGCCTGGCTGC
>JANOAY010000731.1:0-1758 GCA_031411375.1 Pedosphaera sp.
CAAGACCGAACTCTTCGGGGACATCAAATCTTCCAAGCTCGTCATCGAGGAGGGCGTCACCTTCGTCGGCAAGACGGACGTGAATCCCGGCAAGTCCGCGCCCACGCCGCCGCCTGCCCCGCGCCTCGGCGACCGCGCGCCCGGCGCTCCGCCCGCGCCCGATCTCGCCAAAGTCGGCGGTCGTTAACCCCTCGCCAGCCGGGCCGATTCTGGCATGGCCGCGAAACCACAGGACAAGGCGCTGGTGGCCTGCCCCCAATGCGGGCACCAGCAGGAGGAGTCGCGCGCCGCGATTTCCTCGAATTGCCGGCAATGCGGCGGTTACCTGCGCGTCCAGGAACTGCTCCATCCCGTCGCCAAGGTGGTTGCGGCCGCGCCCGAGCAGCGCCACCTCAGCTGTTTCGATTGCGGCGCGGAACTCGACGTGCCGACCGCCGCGCAGTCCGCCATGTGCAAGCGCTGCTCCAGCTATCTCGACTTGAAGGACTACGTGATCAACAGCGCCGTCTCGAAGAACTTCAAGACCAAGGGCCGGTTCATCGTCGAGAGCAAGGGCTACGTCTTCAACACCACCATCATCGCGCGCGACATTTCCGTGCGCGGCCAGATCATTGGCCAGCTGACCGCCGAGGAGTCGCTCACGCTCTACTCCACGGCGGAGATCAAAGGAACCTTTCAAGCGAAGCGCCTGATCATTCCCGCCCACAATGTTTTTCACTGGCGCGAACCGCTGCGCATCGGCGGCGCGGACATTGCCGGTGAACTCGTGGCCGACATTTTCGCCGACCAGACCGTGACGCTGCGCGCCGGAGCCAGGCTCTTCGGCCAGGTGCAGGCGCGGAATTTGATCGTGGAGGCCGGCGCAGTGCTCGTGGGGCCGATGAAGATCGGTTCACTGCCCTGAGTCCTTGCGGACGGCGGAACCGAATTCCCCCTTGCGCCGACCTTGCGCACTTTTATAGTTCGCGCGCTTGCACTGCGTGGAAATAAACCTCGCGCGGCGTGGCAACCGAACTCGAACACAAAGGAAGATTATGGCTTACCAATACGTCAACAAGCAGGAGGCTTTGCTCGCCAAGGTGAAGGGCAAGACCGGGAAAATTTCCGACAAGACCCACGAAGAGCATCTCAAGCTCTACACAGGCTACATCAACAAGACGAACGCGATTCTCAAGGAGCTTGAAACCCTCGCCGTCACGCTCGACCCGGCCAACCCCGCGCACGCCAACCAGATTTATTCCGAGATTCGCTCGCGCAAGGTGGACTTCACCTTCGCCCTCGGCGGCATCATCAATCACGAGCTGTTCTTCGAGAACCTCGGCGGCGCGGGCGGCCCGGCCACCGGCAAGATCGCCGACCTCATCACCAAGAGTTTCGGCAGCTTCGACGCTTACAAGAAAGACCTGAAGGCCACCGGCATCGCCGCGCGCGGCTGGGTCTGGACCGGCTACGATCCGCAGACCGGCCTGCTCTTCAACTACATCGGCGACGCGCAGAACACCTTCCCCGTCTGGAACGTGAAACCGCTCCTCGCGCTCGACGTGTATGAGCACGCCTACTACGCCGACTTCTTCACGGCGCGCGCCGGCTACATTGACGAGTTCATGAACTTCGTGGACTGGGACGTGGTGAACGCCCGTCTCTGAGCGAACGACTTACACACGGTCAAACAGCCAGAACGCGGCGGGCGAAAGTCCGCCGCGTTTTTAATTGGAGCGCGGACCGCCGAGTCCGCGCGTTCATTTTGCCTCACGCCCA
>JANOAY010000732.1:0-15570 GCA_031411375.1 Pedosphaera sp.
GTTTTGTGATTGCGACAAACTCATCTCGCCTCCGCGCGCAGCAGATTCGTCAGCGCGTAGAAAATTTGGCTCTGCGGCCAGCGCACGAACGGATACGTATGCCGCCAGCCGCCGCGATAGACGCGCGTGGTGAAATACCCGTCGCGCAACTGATGCTTCTCGATGAGCCATGCCGCGAGCTGCTGCGCGTGTGTGAACGCCGCCGGAACACTTTCCTTCAGCAGTGTTCCCAGCGTGATGGCCTCGGCAAAGTTATACATCTCCAGCTTCACCAACTGCGTGCGCGGCTGGATGGTGAACGACTTCGGCAGGCCCTCCGCATCGAACAGCTCGCGCCGGTAGTATTCGTAGCCCTTCGCGATGGCCTGCGTCACCGCCGCGTCGTTCCACAGCCGGTTCACCTTCACTAAATTCTTCAGCACAAAGCAGGTGTGGAAATGATCGATGAACCGTTCCGACGGATGATCTAGCGCGTAGAGCCACGCGCCGTCAGCGCGCTGGTTTTGCAGAATGAAATTCAGATTGCGCCGCGCCGTCTGTTCGTAGCGAGGTTCGTTGAAACGTTGCGCCGCTTCCGCGAGCACCATCACCCGATACGCGCTGGCGTTCAGCACCTGGCTGTGGTCGTTCGGCGAGTAACTGCCCGCCGCCGCGTCCGCCGAAGTCGGAGTGTCGTGCAAATCATTCTGCACAAAGCGCGCGATGGACTCGGCCACTTCGATATGTCGCCGCTCGCCCGTCGCGTCGTGCAAACCAAGAAACACTTCAAAGCAATACGGCGTGGCGGTGATGAACGGCGTGTTCCGCTTCCAAAGCCCATGATTGTTCTGCCAGTCGAACGGGTAGCCCCAGCAGTGACCGCTGTAGCCTGGGATGCTGGTGTTCAGCAAATGCGCGGCGAATTCCTCGGCGCGCGCGAGAAACTTTTTCTCGCCCGTCAGCCCGTTCAGATTCAGGAACGCCAGCGCCAGTTGTGCATCCGACGTGGCGTAACGCTGCTTCCCGACGAACAGCCCGCGCACCGACGGACACAAAATCTCCGCCAGCAACAGCGGCGCGACGAGCGGCACGCCCAGCGGTTTTTTTGCGTAGTAAAGCCGGCGCGCAAAAAGTCCGTAGCGCGTCCCCCACAAGTCGTACGGATCGTGGCTCCCGCCCTGCGTCCGCTCCAGCCAGCCCGCGAAACGATCAATGGCTGTATGCAGTTCGCTCATCGCGCCGCCACCGTTTCCCGCTGGCGCAACATCTCCGCCACTTGCGTGAGCGAAACTATTTTCAAACTTTTGTCCGCCGCCGCCAGCCGCACGAACTCCTCGAACGCGTGCGGATTGACGTGCTCCTTCGTGTGTCCGATCAGCACCAGCACGTCGAGCGGATCGTCGGCGTGCGGCGTGGGCGCGGCGTGAATCCACTGCATCAGCTTGCGCGGCGTGACGTTGTGGAAATCGAGCTTCAACGGCACGGGCTGCCAGAGAAATTTCAGCAGGCTCCACGGGCGGCGCTTGGAAATGCCGAAGCGGTCGAGCATCTCTCCCTGCCCTTGCTTCGGCACGTTCTTGGAAAATTTCGCGCGCAAACGCTGTCCGGTGATTTGATGAAACCGCCGCCCCATCAACGAGTGGATAGGAATTTCTGTGAGCGCACCTGCGCCGTTGGGCCGAGCCACGTCTTCGCGCACGCGCCAGCTCCGGCGCTCGCGTGGAGCGTCGCGGTAATCAAGCTGCACGAACTTCTCGTCGCGTCGCATCCCGCACACCACCGAGGTTTCGATGACGAACTCATTCGCCGCCAGCGCATGCAGCAGCTTCCGCCCCGGTTGCGCGGCAAAGGCACCGCAGCGATAGCTCGTCACGCGCTGATCGCAGTAGCTCTCCAGCCGGGTCTTGCGCGTGCGAATGTATTCCGTCACCGCCTGCTGATCTTCGTAGAGCGCATCGACGGTGTTCACGTTGCGATGCAACTGCCAGCCGTCCGGCCTCCAAGCGCAGCGATGCCACTCGGGATGAAGGTGCAGTTGAAAATCATGGCCGCGCTTGGCGAGGTTGGCGATCTGCGCGCGAATCAAAGCGCCCGGATCGTAGCCGAGCTGCGACTCCAGCGCCGCCGCGTTTTCCTCGAACGCCGTCTGCTCCTCCATTTCGACGAAGACCGTGAGCGGTGCGCCGACGTTCTCCAGCGTGCGCGCCATGTGCTCCGCCGGCTCCGTGACATGCTGCCGCACGTCCCCGGTGCCGTTGCCGAAGATTTCGTAGTCAACCGTGAGCGCGATGTGGCGCATGAAACTTAATTCCCCACCGGCGTCTGCGCGGCCGGAACTTTCTGGCCGTAAATGGCCCGGCTCTTCAGCCGGGAAATGATGAAACGGAATTTTCCGGTGCGGCTGCGCTCGATGTCGTTCACGTACTCGAAAGCAATTTGAATCTCCGCGCCCAGCCGCAGCCGCGCCTCCTTGAGAATCGCCGCCTCGTCTGCCGCCCCGTAGTCCGGCTCGCGCACCACGCGCAGCACGACGCTCGACACTTCTTCCTGAATGACCTGCGCCATCCGCACCCGGTTCGCGTCCTTGAACAAATGATCGAGCCGTCCGACGAAACGCCCGTCCGGCGTCACGATGTAATCCTCCACGCGGCCTTCCAGACTTTCGAGCAGCACGCCGCCACGACCGCAGGGGCAAACTTGGTTTGCCGCGACCACCGCGAGGTCGCCGATGTCGTAGCGGATGAGCGGCGTGGCGGGGTTGCCGAAACCGGTGACGATCATGCGCGCGGGCCGCCCGGGCGCGGCGGGCCGGTCCTCGTCGTCGAGAAATTCGATCAGGCTGTGTTCCATGCGGACGTGCAAGCGGCCCTGGGGACATTCGCCGATGAAGCCGCAGCGCTCACCGTTGCCGTAGTAAGATCGCGGCGCGCAGCCGAACGACTCCTCAATCGCGGCGCGCTGAAAATCCAGCAGCGTTTCGGACGAGGTGTAGATGGCGCGCGGCTTCACCCGACGGCCGAGCGCCTGGTTGGCGAGCGCGAGCATGTACACCGAGGACGGGTAGCCTCCGATCATGTCGGGCCGGAAGCGTTCCAGCTCGTCCACGTAGTGCCGAAGATTTTTTTCTGTGAGATGGCTGGAGGACATGAGCAGCCAGTTGTTGGCACGGTCATGGACCCAGAACGGCGGACGGGCGCGCGCCGGCTCGGCCACCGGGTGGCCCGCGCAAAAGGCCCAGCGGTCGCCGACTTCGATGCCGCCGCAGTGGTAGTTATGAAAGCGCGTCGCGTACTCGCGCTGAAAGCATTCCCACGTCTCGGGAAAGCGCAGACTGAAGCCGGTCGTGCCGCTGGTGTTCACCCAGTGAACGCCTTCGCGGTGCGCGGGGCTGATGATGCGGTCGAGGTTGACGCGCAGTATCGGCTTCGACAAAACGGGCAGCGCGCGCAGCGAGTCGAGCGAGGAAAAGTTCGCGGAGTTGAAGCCGTGCTTCTGAAAGAGTTCGCTGAACCACGGAGAATTTTTTCGCGCTTCGCGCAAGAACGCGCCCACGCGCTCGATTTGAATTTCCTGCAACTGCCCCGTCTTGAACCACTGCAACTCCTCCGCTTCCGCAAAGTGGCGGTCGTAAAAAACTCCCTGACGCCGACGGCGCTCGCGTCCGCCGTAAAACGTCGCCGCCGCGTCCTTCACGAACGCGGGCGCGCGGTAGAACAGTTTCTTTTGCGTGTCGGTGCCGTAGCCCATGAGGAAAAATCAGACGGCGGAGCTTTGCTGCTCGCGCCATTCGATGGCTCCGCGCCAGCCGAAGTGGGCACGGAACTGGTAACAGTCGCGCAGTTCCGCCAGCGGCCCGCGCCATTCCGCGTGGTTGCTGCGGAGTTCGATTTGTTCGAAACGGAAATCAGCGAGCGGCAGTTCCGCGCCTTGAAACGCCTCGCGCAACGTAGCCACGCGCCTCGGATCAAAACCCATCAGCCGCGTGGTCGCGCAGTCCACGGCCACGGGATTGAAACCGGCGACCATGAAGCCGCAGGGCTTCGCGTCCGGCGCGGCCGGGCCGTCACCGTCGCCGCCGATCACGCCGTCCACGATGGCGAAGAAACGCTTCGCGCGCGGCGTGGGAAAGTTCGTGCCGTCGGAATACATCAGGCAGCGGTTGATGTCCTGCACCATGCGCCAGCAGGTGTCGTTGCCATGCCAGTTGCCGCTCCGCACCGTCTCACGCGTGTGGCCGAAGAACGGCGTGGCCAGCTTCTTCAAGGCGCGGAAGAACGGCGCGACGAGGCGCGGATGGCGCAACGCCAGTTGCTGCATGGAGCGGATGCCCCAGCGTTCGGAGGCGTTCTTCAAGTTCACGGCGGGAAACTGATCGCCGCCGTTCGACGGGTCGCCGTCCGTGTGGTGCGGCAGCCAGTTGCGCCCGGCATTGATGCCCACAAGATTTTTCAGGCAGAGCGTGACGCCGACCTTTTTGTGCGTCTTCACTTTCGGCAGGTTGATGAACACGTCCGCCGAGGCCGCCGTTTTGGAGATGCGATACTCGTGCTTGCCGCCGCTGTGGTGCGCGTTCGTCTCGGCCTGGTCGTAATCCGCGCCGTAGTAACGACCGTGCCCCGCGTGATTGATGAAACGGCTGCGTTCGCCGAGGTCCACCACGGTCGAGCCGCGCGGATCGCCGGGCAGTTCCACGCGCTGGTAAGTCACGTCGCCGCGCACGTCGGTGAAGCAGTCGCGCAGATCGATCAGTCGCACCGGCACTTGGCTGTTCGCGGCATAATGCTCCAGGACCGCGCCGAGGCCGGTGCGCTGGAGCAGGATGTTCCAATGCGCGTCGAGCTGCGGGCCGTCCGCGATGCTGACTTCGCCGCGGCCTTGCAGCGCGATGAGCACGTAGTCCACGACCGCGCGGATGACCGAGCCGTGCGTGATGACCTGAATCCATTCCTCGGGTTTGTAACGGTGCGCGTGCCAGAGAAAGTTCGGCTTGATGACGACGTGGTCGCCGGGACGGACGATCTCGCCGAGCGGATTCCACTCCGGCGTGCCGAAGCGTTCGGGGTCGAGGCCGAGCGTTTGAAGCAAACCGCGCACGGCATCGTACACGAGATTTTCTCCGCCGGTCGCGCCGTCGCGCAACTCGGGAAAACTCTGCGCAGGATGGAAGGGCGCGGTTTCGGGATAGCGCGCCGCGTCCATGCGCCAGGCGGCGGCGGTGGATTCAGAAATGGGAGACGGTGAAATCATTTAATCGGAAGCGACGGGTAGAAAATTTTAGCGTTGATGCAGACGCAAGTGAGGGTGTGGCGTTTCCCCTCACCCCGGCCCTCTCCCTCGGGGAGAGGGAGAACGGCATTCAGTCTTCAACCATGCGGACGCGCTCGCCGTCACCCAACGCCGGCTGACTGGCTCCCTCTCTTCTGGGGAGAGGGCCGGGGTGAGGGGAAGAGCGCGCACGAATTGGAAAAAGTTAGTGGAGGCCGGCTGGAAGCCCGACCTACGGCGTGCCGAGCCGCACACCGCGCACTTCCACATCAAGCTGGCGGCGGTCGCCTGCGAGGTCCACGCGATAGGTGAAAGCGCCGGTATAGTTCGTGCCGAAGGTGTTCGTCTCGGTCACGCCGTCGTAGGTCACGACCACGGTGTTGTTGTCAATGCGGCTGAAACTCGGCGCGGTCTTGCCCGGCTCCTGCGGCACGATCACGGAGAGGAAGGTGAAGTTCGTGGCCAGCGTGGCGTTGCGATACCACAGCGCGTGCGCGCGCCGGTATGGATCGCCCTGGTCTGAGAACGTCGCTCCGGTGTGAGGGTTCTTCAGCACATTCGCGCCGGTCATGTTGGTGAAGGCCAGCCCGGCGGAGGCGTGGAAAACGTAGTTCGTGATATTTCGTCCCGCGCGGTCGGCCGAGGAGTAACGGAAGCCGCTCGTGGTCAGGTTCGTCACGGTCGGTTGCAGCACATGCCACTGCCAGTGAAAGGTCGAGGGCGTGCGTGCCGCCAGTTCGTCGTAGAGCACGAAGTATTTTCCCGTGCGCGAAAAGAGGACGTGGCGCTTCACCTTCAGCACGTTGTCGTTCTGCGGATTGTATTTGTTCGTGAAGGCGGGCGTGATGTCGCCGAGCGCGTAGGTGAACTCCGGCGACGTGCGATAAGCCGCGATGCGCGCGTACCACGGCAGCACCGGTTCGCCGCTGTAATTGCCGTAGGAGGAATTCACCTGCATGCCCTGGCCGTTCACGAAGAGCGTGTCCTGCGCCTCGGGCCGGTAGCCGTAGGGGTCGAGATTCCACGCGCCGCCGTCGGTGACTTTCGCGCCATACGCCCACAGTTCGACCGCGCCGTCGCAATTGATCGAGTGCCCGCCCTCGGTCCCGCGCGGGCGGGCGGCGAAGATGAAACCCAGCCCGTTCGTGAACGCATCAATCGCGTTGGCCGGCTTGCTGGAGGCGATGACCCAGCCGTCCTCGGCAAACAGCTTCGCGTCCGAACTGGCCTTCGGCGCGGGCGGCGGCCAGATCGTGTAGGTCGAGGGGATTTGATAAAAGTAGGTGTCGCTGGTCGAGGGGCCGAAGGCCTTCTCGTTCAAGTGCGCCTGCCACGCCTCGCCGCTGCGCGTGAGCAGCGCCAGATCGCGGAAGTCCACCGCGTTCCAATACGCGGTGAAGTTCGCGGTCACGCCGTCGCCGCCGTCGCCGGACATGCCGTGCGTGCCGCGATAGCCCGGCGGGGTCATCCGCGAGAACCAGTCGGCAAAACCGTTCAGCGTCTGGATGCGGTTCAACTGCGCCTCAGGAAACACGGACATGAAGGCCACGGTGTTCCAGATGAGACCGCCGCCGCGCATGCTCACGCTGGCGTAGCCGCGCCCCTGGTTGATGGCCGCGAATCCGCCGGTGAAATGCGTGCGCCCGATCATGTAGTTGATCCAGAGATCATAAAATTCGCGCGCGTCGCCGCCCAAACCGTAGGCCGCCAGCGCGAGCGTGGAGACGATGGCCGAGTCGCGCCATTGGTGCGAGGTGCCGCAGCGCGCGGAATTGTACCACGGGATGAGGCGCGGCTCGTTGTAGGCGCCCGTGGTGTCAAGTTCCCAATGGCCGGAGAGCGCGCGCGTGGACCAGAAGGCGTTGCGGTTATAGAAGCGCGCGGTGCGCTGGATGGCGAAGACCGCGTTGGACTTCTGCTGGGTGTTGAGAATCGGATAGAGCCAGTCGTAGCCGAGCACGAGGCAGTGCAAGGCCCACGGCTGCGAGCCGTTGCCGCCGTAGTCCTCGAACTCGTAATGCACCGCGAGATACCAGTCCACGAAGCGCTGGTAGTTGGCCGCGAGATGGTTCGTGACGGCGGGATTTTGTGAGAGCGCCCAGTAGGTCATGGTGCTGCCCAGCATCAGCGTGCGCGAGAGGACGGAGCCGTCGGTCGGGCTCCATGCGGCGGAGTTCGTCCACCACGCGGCGGACATGGAGATGTTGTGATAGGCCAGGAGCAGCGCCCACTCGGCGGGATTGTTCGTCTGCGAAAATTGATAAACCGCCGGGCGCGTCTGCGCGGTGAAGAGGACGTGCGGGTGCGTGTACTTGCTCGCGAGATACGTTTCATCCGCAAGCATCGAGCGGTCCCAGATCGTGGCGTTCGCGGAGATGACGAACGTGTTCGTGCTGCCCCACAGATTCGTCGCCCCACCCGGCGTCACGTAGCCCACGCGCCAGTAGAGCGGGCGCGTGAAGGTGCTGCCGTCCGCGTTCGTGAAGGGCGCGAGCGTGTTGTAGAGGTTCGAGGGCGTGCGCTTGTTCACGATGTTGTTCGTGAACGCGGTGTTGGTGGAAACTTGAAATTGAAACTCCCACATCGCGGCGTTGTCCGGCGAGGCGGTGACAATGTTCGAGACGTAAAACCAACTGAAGACCGGCGGATTGAACTCCGTCACCTCGCCGTTGCCGGGCCGGATGTTGACCACGCCAGAGTAGGCCGCGCTCGACGGCAGTTCCTTCAGCGCCTCGTTCCCGATGCGCGTCTGCGCCGGGACAGTCGGGACAGACATGCCGAAAAACATGACAGCCGCGAGCGCCGCGAACCTGCGGCCCCCAAGGCGAAGAAGCTGAATGCGTTGTCGAACCACGGCGTTATTTAGCAGTGACGGTGCCACGAGGGCGAGCGGAGGACGCAGGAGCAGTTTTGGACTCCGGCGCGGTCTCCGTCGCGCAAATTTCTTCCAGCTCCGCGAGAATCTTTTCCCCCGCCACCTCGGGCGCGAACTCCTCCACCTTTTTCCGGTTTGCCACGCTCATCGTCTCGCGCAGCGCGGGCGACTGGAGAACTTCCACGATGGCTGCCGCCAGTTCCCTCGGCGCGCGCGGCTCCACGAACCGTGCGTGAACGCCGTCCTGCAAATGATCGAGCGCGCCGCGAATCCGCGTGGTCACCACCGGCTTGCCCGCGTGCATCGCCTCCGTGAGCACTGTGGGAAATCCTTCGCTCCAGCTCGGCAGCACAAACAAATCCGCCGCCTGATACGCCGCCGCCAGCGCTTCCGGGCCGAGGTAGCCCGCGAGCGTGATGTGCGCCACCATCCCCAGATCACGCGCGCGCTTCCGGAAATTTTCTTCCTCCGGCCCGCCGCCCGCGAGCACGAGGTGCGCGGGCATCTTCGCGCGCACCAGCGCCAGCGCCTCCAGCAAATCGTAAATCCCCTTCTCCGTGATCAGCCGTCCGACGAACAGCGCCACCGGCTCGCCGTCCTTCACCGGCCACGGCGGCTTCGCACGATCCACCGCGACCGGCGCGAGCGGCTGGAATGGATTTGTGATGACCGGAAAATTTCCCGTGGGATGAAACTGTGTCCACGCTCGCTGCTCTTCCGTCGAAAGCACGAACACGCCGTCCACAGAATTGAACAGCCGCCGGCTCGCCCACTTGAACGCCACGTGGCCCTCGCCCAGCACGAGCGACGGAACGCTCCCGTGAAATTGCAACACGACGTGTTTCACCAAACCCCGGCACAGCGCCAGCAGCGGCAAATCGCGGCTGTAGTTCGCCCACTCCGTCGTGGTGTGAATGAACAGCACGTCGAACGGCTCCGCCTTCAGCCGCCGCCGCACGCGCAGGATGTCGCCCGGACGGTCCATGAGTTTCCGCAGCCGCGTCTCCTCATCGCTGTGCCGCCCCCACGGCTCTTCGACAACGTGACAGCCCAGCGCCCGCAACGAGCGCGCCATCAGCGGCAGAATTTTCGGGAACGGTCCCCGAATCTGCGGATGGCAGGTGAGCATCAGGATGCGCATGGGAAATTATCTCGGCGGACGGCCTTCCAACTTTGCCACCGCCTCGTCGTAAACATCCGCCGTCTTCTCGCCGAGCCGAGCGCAGGAAAATTCCTCCATCACCCAGGCCCGCGCGTTCTGCGCCATCGCGTGCCGCGCCTCCTCATTCAGCAGCAACCGGCTGATGCGTTCCGCGAAACTTTCCACATCGTTCAGCGGCACCACAAAACCGACCCGCCCGTCCGGGATGACATGGCGATGATCCGAAACATCCGTCGCCACCACCGGCACGCCTGAAGCCATGGACTCCAGCGCCGCATTCGGCGTCCCCTCGAACCGCGACGACAACGCCGTGACCTCGCACATGTTGAAATATCGCTCCACATCCTTGCGATTCCCAACGAAGACGCAATGGGGCATCAACCCCAGTTCCTCCACTCGCGCGAGCATCTTCCGCTTCGTCTCGGCGGAGTCGCACGAACCTTGAAACAACTCGTCGCCCACGAACAGAAACCGCGAGTCCGGCACCGCGCGCACGACGCGCGCCGCCGCCTCGATGAACATCAGATGATTCTTCTGCGGCTTGAAGCTCGCCATGATCCCGACGACGCGATGCTCCGGTCGCAATCCCAGTTCCGCGCGCAACGCCGCTCCGTCGCGCGGTTGGAAGCGGCTCACATCCACGCCGTTGTACACTACGCGATACTGCGCAGGCGGCTGGCCGAGCAGCCGTGCGTTGAACTCCGCACCCGCCCGCGAATTGGCAATCGTGAAATCATGCCCCCAGCGCGTCAGCCCGTAGGCCAGTTTGTTGATGCGCTTCAACTTGTAGTCCGTGTTGCGCTCCGACCCGATGACCGCCGCGCCCGCCATGCGCCCGGCAATGCGCGCGGCAATTTCCGCGTCGAACAAGTAGCCATGCACCACGGAAGCTCCGAGCTGTTTCAACAGAGAGCGCAATCGCGTCGCCACGGTGAAATCAAACTTGCCACGCCTCTGAATGACATGCAGCCGACGCGCCGCGTCACGCAACGACTCCGCCAGCGGCGCGTAGTCGTGCAGCACCACCACATGCAAATCATAACGCGCCGGGTCCATGTGGTTCGCCAACTCCATGACCTGCCGCTGCGCGCCGCCGAATTCCAAATCGCTGATCACCACCACCGCCACACGCGCTGGTGGGGCAGCCGTCCCGGCTGCCTTCAGTCCACTGGCCCTCCGGGCTGGTGGTTCTTCAGCCGAGACGGCAAAAGGACGAGTGGCAGCCGGGACGGCTGCTCCACTAAGCAGTTCCGTTTTCATCGCGGCACCACCGGTTTGTTCGACGACGACGCGTGCGTCAGCCGCTGATCCCTCACGTAAGTCAGCCAGCCGACGGGATACGCCGCCACTAGCCAGAATTTTTTCGGCGCCCGCGCGAACTGCCGGCCCAGCGGCACGCCGTCGTGCAGCGAATAGCGCACGTAATTCCGATACGCCCGCAGCGCGTGCCGCCACGGCAGCGCGCGTCCGCAGCGAATCAACTCTTCGTGGTAGAGCAGAAACGCCTTGGCGTTCCGCGCCTGAAGCAGCCGGCCCGAGTCCATGATCCCGTTGGCCTGATACTCCTTGAACGCGAAGACCTCGTTCACAAAGCGGTTCGAGTACTTCAGCGCCATGCGGTTCCAGACCAGCGACTCGCCCACGTAAATCGTGCCTTGTACGCCGTGGCTCAAATCCTCGGGGAATGGAAACTCGCGCATCACCTCGGTGCGGATGAAACCAATCTTGTCGCCGCGAATGTTGTGGCGCAGTTGCAGTTCCAAATCATCCGAGTCGAAGACGTCCGCCGGAAATTTGTCGCCCACCACCGCGCCCGACTCGTAGGCGAAGAGACCGCAGACGCCTTTGAAGCGCGGTTGCTCGGCGCGCGGCACTTCATCCCAGCGGGCCTTCATCCGCTCCAGCGCGCGCGGATCGAACCAGTCGTCCGAGTCCAGCACCGTGAACAGTTCGCCCCGCGCCTCGCGCACGGCGAGGTTCAGCGCGGTGTGCTTGCCACCGTTCGGTTTGCGCAGATAGCGCCCGCGAATTTTTCCCGATGCGAAAAACTTCTCCGCGACCTCCGCCGTGTTGTCCTTCGAGCCGTCGTCAATCAGCAGCCACTCGAAGTCCTGGCACGTCTGCCGCGCCAGACTCTCGAACGCGCGCGGCAGCAACGCCGCGCGGTTGTAAGCGGGCGTGCAGACGGTGAAGAGCGGCGATGCGGTCGTCATTAGCGTGAATTAGCGTCCATCAGCGGTTCAAACACTTCACCGCTCCGCCAGATAGTTCTGGTCCGCCACCAACCGCACCGCGTATCCCGCCGAATGCAACAGCGCCCGCACATCCCCACCGCTCTTCGCCACCAAATCCGCGTTGTGCTCGAAGATCAGGAAACGCGGCCACAGCTCCTTCGGCGCGCTGGCGAAGAACGGTTGCAGCACCTTGAACTCGAAGCCCTCGATGTCGAACTTGGCGCCATCAATTTTTCGCACGCCGTTCTTCAGCAGCACGTCGTGCAGCGGCAGACAGTCCACCCACTCGCCAATCGGCGATTCCTTCAAAAACGAATTGCCGCTCTTGTTGCCGTAAAAGCTGCACGCCATGCGCAGCTTCTCCGGCTTGTCCGACAGGCCGACGTGCAACGCGCGCACGTTCTTCGCGCCGCTCGATTCACAGTTTGATTTCAGCCACGAATAATTTTCCGCGCTCGCCTCGATGGCGATGACCTCGCCCGCGCCGCCCACGAGACGCGACGCCACGAGCGAATAGATGCCGATGTTCGCGCCTGCGTCGAGGAACACGTCGCCGGGTTTGATGAGTTCGCGCAGCAAGCTGAACTCGCGGTGATCGTAAAGCTGCGGCGCGAAGAGCAGCGCCCCGTCCACGCACTCGGACGGGTCCAGTTCCATCGTGAAGTCCAGCACCGGCACGCGCACGCGTTCGCGTGGGCGGCGGTTGTAGAAACGCTGGGCGTAACCCGCGAGGCGGCCCGCCCCACGCACGCGCGGCAGCCGGCGCGTGGCGGAAAGCAGAAGTTTCAGTTCAGTGTCCATGAGAGAAAAGTCTGTGGGCTTGAGAACAGCAAGCGCGGTAGGGCGTCGCTGTCCTCAGCGCGCGGAGCCATGACTCGACAACACGCGCACGAACTGCTGACGCTTCACTCCGGCGCGCTGAGGACAGCGACGCCCTACCAATCGCGATGTTGTTCAATATTTTTTCAAGCGGCGCGCGTTGAGGAAGTCGCATTGGATTTAGTCGGAGAATTTTTTGCCAGCGACGCTTTCACACGGCCGTCCTCCACCAGTCGGTTGATCTCCGTTTGAAACCGAGCCATCGCCGTCTCCACGCGATGATTCATCACGTAGTATTCGCGCGCCCGCTGCGAGGCTTCACGCCAGCGCGCGCCATCCGAGCAAAACGCTGACAGTGCCACCGCCAGCCCATCCACATCGTCCGCCTGCGCGCCGATGCCGAGGCGCGTGGCCGTGCTGTCCGGGTCAAACGTCGTCACCACCGGCACGCCGTGACTCCACGCCTCGATGAAGATGTTTGGAAAACCTTCGTGCCGCGACGTGCAACAGAGCGCGGTGGCTCCACGATAAAACTCTGGCATCTGCTCGCGCGGCACTGCGCCACGCCAGCGCACGTTGGGCATCTTCTCAGCGCGTTGTTCCAACTCCCGGCAGGTCGCGGCGAATGCGCCGTTGGCGGCGGCGGCGATCTCGAAATTCACCGCCGGCAATTTCGAGGCGAGGTCGAGCATCCAGCCAGGGCGCTTGTTGTCGTCCACGCGTCCGGCCCAGACCACGCGCGGCGGCGATGGCGGCGCTGGCGGTTGAAACTTCGCGTCCTCCGGGCCGGGACACGGCATGGGCAGAATCACCGAGTCCAGACCCCAGCCGCGCGCGAACAGTTCCTGCTGCGCCTGCGTCTGGACGATGCGCAGATGTGCCAGCCGTACGCCGCGCCGGTAGAGCACGCGCTCGTAAGTTTTTTTCAACAGCGGCAGCCGGATGTCGCACGCCAGTTCGGCGGCGGCGGAATAGACAAACTTTCTCCCATGCCGACGGCACCATTCGGCCGCGAGTCCGGTCACGGCCTCCGCGGCGTTGTGATAGTAAACGTCCGCGTCCGCGCGCCGCATCGCGCCCCACAGACCGCTCAGACGCGGATGAAAAAAGCGCGCCACGGGCAGGCCCGCGTCCGCGTCGCCAATCGTCCGCACCGTCACGCCTTCCACGCGCTGGCCGTCGAGTTCGCGTCCGCCCCAGGTGATCAAACTCGTCTCGTGACCGGCGGCGGCGAACCACTTCGCCATCAACGAAGTCTGCCGCTCCGCGCCGCCGATATGGCCCTGCGCGCCGCCCGTCAACGCGCCGTAGGCGTTGTGGGCGATGATGCAGATGCGGGGTTTCTTCACGGGGCGGGACGGGCTTGGGAATTTAACGCCAAGGCGCAAAGACGCGGAGACGCAAAGTTAAAACGACCAAAGGATTAATTCCGATGAACTTAACTGGCGGCACGCAGCATTTGCTTGTTTTCCTCTTTGCGCCTCCGTGTCTTTGCGTCTTTGCGTTAAAACTGCTTCAACGACTTCGCGCTCTCACCCGGCACCGTCAGCAGAAAAATCTCCTTCGACTCGGACAGCTTTCCGCCCGGCATCTTCCGCAGCATCTCCGCCACGTCGTCGCGGATGAAATCAAACTTCTGCGTCGTGGCCGGATTGAAGCGCAGGAAGACGCGGCCGCCGGGCTTCAGCCGCGCGCGGCAGTCGTTCAGGAAAAATTCCCACTGCTTTGGCCCCCAGATGTCGGGCGTGCGGTGCATGTCGAACACGATGCCGAGCGCGGTGATGACATCAAACTTCTCGCCCGTCGGTGGCATGGTCTGGAACGCCTCCACGCGATGCACGACGCGCGGCAGACGCAACTCGCGCACGAGGTCGTTGAAAATCTCCGTGTCCGTCACGTCCATGCCCACCACGTCGTGACCGAACTGCTGGAGCGCGTAGAGGAAGTAGCCGGGGCCGCAGCCGATATCGAGCACGCGCTGCGGCGGCACGTTCACGAGGTCGGCCTGGAGCGCCTCGTTGACCACGTAATCAATGTTCCAGTCGAGGTCGTGGAAATACTTCGTGTAGCCGTCGGTGCTGTCGCGGTGCAGCGCGTGGATTTTGTCCACGGCATCGGCGCGAATCTTGGCCTCAATGGGCCGCGCGAGCTTGCGAATTTTCCGGTAGTGCGGCGAGGTGGCCATCAGCACGGGCGTGCGCAGGCCGAGTTTCTTTCCGATCTGTTTGAGCGGTTGGAGGGCTTTCATGAAAGTTGAATTGAAATCAGGCGCCGGCGCGGGCGCGGCAGCGGGCGAACAATTCTTGCACGGTGCCGCGCGGGCTGTGCGCAAGCGCGCGAGTGAAGAGTTGCAGCCCGCGCGTCACGCGCCCGCCGCGCGTCGCGCCAAGCGCCAAGTCCACGAGCCGCCGCGCCTGCTGGCCATCCCACTCCGCGGCGGTGACGGCCACGGGAAGATCCGGAATCGCCCGCAGCATTGGCACGCGCTCCAATCGAAACTGTTCGCGCGAACCGACGGTCTTCGACGAGTCGTGAAAACGGAAGCGCGCCAGCGGCTGATCGAGATACGAAACTTCCAGCCCGCGCATCAGCAGGCGCACCATCATCTGATAGTCCATGCAGTAGCGGAGCTTTTCCTCCACACCGCCGATGGCCTGCAACTCCGTGCGCGGCAGGAAGGTGCCTTGCTGCGCCCATTCCCAGTCCGCGCTTTCCCAGAAGCGGACAAAGTTCTGCAACGTCTGCCCGCGCGCGCGTGTGGTGGCGAAGGTTCCGCCGCTGTTAAAGAATTCCGTGCCGCCGGCCATGATGCTGCCGGGCTTTTGCTGCCACGCCTTCGCCACCGCCCACAGCGCGCCGGGGAGCAGCAGGTCGTCCGAATTGATCCAGTTGAAGATGTCGCCCGTGCAGCGCGCGAGCCCCTTGTTGATGGCGTGGCTTTGGCCGCGATCCTTTTCACTGACCCAGAACGTGAGGCGGCTTTCGTAGCGACGAATGATCTCGGCGCTGCCGTCCGTGCTGCCGCCGTCGAAGACCATGTATTCGAGGTTCGGGTAACGCTGGCCGAGGACGCTGCGGATCGTCGTCTCGAGATACGCCGCCTGATTGAACGACGGCGTGACGACCGTGATTTTCGGCAGCGCACTCATGCGGCACGGCAGCGATCCATGATGCCGAGGAAGGCGCGCCCGACTTCAACGAGGCGGGCCTCGGCGAGGGCTCGAGCGGCGGCCTCG
>JANOAY010000733.1:0-5995 GCA_031411375.1 Pedosphaera sp.
TGGCCGTCGAGCCGAAGACCAAGCAGGACCGCGACAAGATGTCGGAAGGTCTGCAACGTCTCGCGGAAGAAGATCCGACGTTCCGCTGCTTCACCAACGAGGAGACCGGCCAGCTCATCATCGCGGGCATGGGCGAGTTGCATTTGGAAATCATCTGCGACCGTCTCAAGCGCGAGTTCAAGGTCGAGTCCAACTCCGGCGCTCCGCAGATCGCCTATCGCGAAACGATCACGAAGGCGGCGGAAGGCGAAGGCAAGTTCATCCGCCAGTCCGGCGGTCGCGGTCAATACGGCCACGCCTGCGTCAACGTCATGCCCAACGAAAAGGGCAAGGGCGTCGAGGTTTTGAACAAGGTCGTCGGAGGTGCGATTCCCAAGGAATACATCCCGGCCGTCATCGGCGGCATCGAGGAAGCGATCAAGAGCGGCGTCTATGCCGGCTACCAGGTCATCGACATCCGGGTGGAGGTCACGGACGGCTCGTTCCACGAAGTGGACTCGAACGAACTCGCGTTCAAGATGGCGGGCATCTTCGCGCTGAAAGACGCGTTCAAGAAAGCCGGCCCGATCTTGCTCGAACCGATCATGAAGGTCGAAGCCACCACGCCCAGCGATTACCAAGGCGACATCGTCGGCGACATCAGCCGCCGTCGTGGCGCGATTGAAAACATTGACGCGAAGTTCGGCCAGGTGGCGGTCAACGCCCGTGTGCCGCTCGCAGAAATGTTCGGCTACTCCACGGCGATTCGTTCGCTGTCCAAGGGCCGCGCGAGTTACTCGATGGAACCGTTCTCGTTCGAGCAGGTGCCGAACAGCGTGCTGACGACGATCCTCGACGAAGCCGCGAAGAAGCCGGCGGCGCGCTCGTAATCGCGAAAATCAATTCACGAAGAACGGCTGGAGCAATCCAGCCGTTCTTTTTTTCCCCGGTAGGGCCGCGTTGCCGCGCGGCCTTGCTACGCCTAGACGCTTGAAAAAACGATCACATTGCTTCATTGAAGCCTTGCGCGTGACAGTTTTACATATTCTTGCTTTGATCGCTGTTGGCCCCATTGCAGCAGCGGCTATCAATATGGTGTTCCAGGATGCGTTTGGGACTCGTAGTTCATTTGCGAAAGCTCAGGTTTTATTTTTCAAAATCGTGCTTATCACAATCATGCTCATCACGCTGATCGCATTCGTGCTCTGCTTACTGGGCATAATTTCAAACTGAACCTCTACCGCCATGATTCGCCATTTGACACCCGCGCCCTCTCCCCAGATTCTCCGCCCGTCAATGTTCTCGAATCTGGTCATGCACAACGGACTGCACGCGGCGAAAGCCCCGCGCGGCGCCGCCGTCATTTGGCCGATGATTCCGGCCAAGCGCGTCGCCACGCGCGGGCGGTTTTCGAGAACGAGATAAACCAAATGCTCTTTCCGAACCCGCCGTGGCCCGGCGGGTTTTTTGTTTCCCGCCACCACGTTGATTCGAAAGAGCCAACGCACCCATGAACCAACACAGTCCGACCAAAGCCCCGACCGCGATGCTCCTCGCGGCCTTCGCCACCATCTACCTGCTCTGGGGCTCGACCTACACCGCCATCCGCATCGTCGTAGAAACCCTGCCGCCGTTCCTCGCCGCCGGCGTGCGCTTCCTGATCGCCGGCGGCCTGATGCTCGCCGTACTCGCTGCGCGCGGCACTCCCCTGCCCTCGCGTGCGCTGTGGCGGCACGCGACCGTCACCGGCACGCTCATGCTCGTGGGCGGCAACGGCCTCGTGATGTGGGCCGAACGCACGCTTAGTTCCGGCTTCACCGCGCTGCTCATCGCGCTCGTCCCGGTGTGGTTCGCGCTGCTCGACTGGGCGCGTCCGCGCGGCGTGCGTCCGCAGTTCAAGACGGTGGCGGGAATTTTTGTGGGCTTCCTCGGCATCGCACTTCTCGTGCAGGCGCGTGGCGGATTCGCGAGTATGAACGGCCAGTGGGCGGGCACGCTCGCGATCATCGTTTCCGGCTTTTGCTGGGCGGGCGGAACGCTGTGCGCGAAGTATCAGCCGAACACCGCCTCGCCTTGGATGACCTCCGCCGCGCAAATGCTCTGCGGCGGCGCGGGCCTGATGCTCGTGGCGCTCGTGCGCGGCGAGCCGTGGCACACCGACTGGTCACACATCAGCGGCCGCTCCGTGGCCGCGCTCGGCTACCTCATCGTGTTCGGATCGTGGATTGCCTACAGCGCCTATGTCTGGCTGCTGCACAACACCACGCCCGCGCGCCTCTCCACCTACGCGTACGTGAACCCGATCATCGCGGTCTTTCTCGGCTGGGTGTTGCTCAGTGAAAAAGTGAACAGCGGAATGCTCTGGGCTGCGGCCGTCATCGTGCTCGGTGTGGCGACGATCACGGTGCCGCCGTCCGCCGTGGCGTCCGTGTTCCGCCGCTGTACGCGCTATTTGTTTGCGCGCATGAAGACGCTGTAGGCGGCGATGTTCGGCAGACGATGGCTGCTAAACATCTGCCAGACGCGGGAACTGGAATTCAAACGGGCGGGCGCGGAGCCACATTGCGCGGCCAGACTTTAGTCCCGTGGCCCGCGTGTCAATGCCCGGACTGATCTCACACTCGACAAAGCGACGACAGCGGCGCTCGGCGCAAGAAAGTGCATTGCCGAATGCGGCAAGTTTTACGGCACGGGCAGAAGTTTAATCCGAAAGTAATGGGGCGAGGTCTGCAGAGGTAAAGATTGGTTCAAACGCAGTGTTCGACCGAAGCCATCGAAGCCATGCGTGGCCGGCTGCGCCGTCCAATCCACGAGGTTGGTGGAAATTTGCAGTTCCAGAATCAGGGCCGGGTCATAGGGAGCCGTGAATCGCAGCGTGGGACGGCCACCGTTGGAAGAATCGAATGGAATCAGACGCTGAATCACTGGAGCGATAAACTGGCCTTCGTAATAGACAGACCCTACCCGGCTCCAGAGCACGGACAGGGCGAGAGCGTTGGGATAAAAACCAAAGTCCACGCGGTTGTAGGAAATGTCGGTAGTGTATTGGAGCGGCAGGTTGGTGAGCACAGTAATGTTGGAAATCTGGTTCCAAGAGGCAATCAGTTGGTTGAGGTTGGTCAACCCGCTGAGTGGCGCGAGATCTGTGATGTGGTTTGAGGAAATGACCAGCGTTTCCAGCGCAGAAAATTGCGCGACGAAACTCAAGTCCTGGATTCCGGTATGGCGGAGCGTCAGGTAGCGCAACGGTGCGTTGCTGAAGGCGAAGTTGGTCAGGGGATTGTCATCGCATAGCAAAGATTCGAGGTGAATCAGGCTGGAGAGCGGCGACAAGTCGTGAATGGCATTACCGTTCACGCCCAAAAGATGAAGGCCGCGAAAGGCTTGCAACCCCTCAAGCGAAGTCAGTTGGTTGTGTGCGGCAGAAAGGAAAAACATATTGGTCAGGGGCAGGATCGGCTCAAGATTGGCAAGCGCGTTCCCATCGACAAACAAGTTCTCCAGATTCGTCAGGCCAGCGCAGAACGAAAGATTGGTCAGTGGCGGCGACAACTCACCCAAGCTGAGCGCGATGAGTCCGGTGAGTTGCCCGACGAGGGGAGCGTTGGTCAGGGGGTTGCGATCCAGCGCCAGGTTATACATCCAGGGCTTTTGCAAAAAAGGCGAGACGTCCGTGATGCCGCAATCCTGCATCTCGACAAAAGTAAGTTGGGAAAGATGGCGGGCGAACTCCGCAGAACCGGCCGGCACCCCGGCCGCGTAGAGCGTCGAGAGCGAAGTCAGGTTGCTGAGCACATGGATGTTCGTGACCGGATTGCCGTTCAGGGTCAGGTAAGAGATGTTCGTCAACCTTGCCAGGGGCGCGATGCTCTCGATCTGGTTGCCCGCGAGTTGCAGGCCTTGGATTCGCCAGTTGTTCGAGAGAAACGAGATGTCCGGCAGGTAGCCGACCAGCAACTGGAGCGACGTGAGGTTGGTCAGCGCGCTGATGGGGCTGGCATTGGTCAGACCGGGGGCGATCACCATCAAGGTCTGCAACGCAGTCGCATGTTCAAGGCCCGCCAGATTGAAGACGCCGATTTGGTTGAGGTCCAGGCTGGTGAGAGAGGCCAGTTGATTGGAGGTGATGGGTCCGCTGGGAATATCCAGCGCCTTACGAACAGCGGCTTCGAGCGCCGGATCAGGAAAAATGATTTCGGCGGAGGAGACTGGTCTCACGAGAAAAGCCACGCCTAAGCAAATGCTCAACATAACCCTTTGGAGGTGCATGACCGATGCTAGCGACTGCAATGCCAAGTTCGCAAGCCTGCTGCCCGCCGCTGAATTTCGCGCCCAACACCAAGACGACTTGCATTGTAGAGTGAGCCGGACGCATTCAGCGGCAAACTCACGCGCCCAGCCGCCTTGCGAACATCTTCTTCTTGCCTCGCCAGACGCCCGCCATACCTTCTGCGCTCTTTATGGCTGAGACGACTTTGACTCCTGAAACCAACGCGACTAAATCCGCTGCGAACAGCGCCGCGCCACTCGCCCGCCCCTTCGCGTGGACGGACCGTTTCGTGACCCGGCATATCGGGCCGAATGCGGCCGAGGTGCGCGCGATGTTGAAGGTGTGCGGGTTGGAATCGCTGGATGAACTCGTGGCGAAAACGGTGCCGGCTTCCATCCGTCACGACAAGCCGTTGAATCTGCCGGCGGCGAGCAGCGAGTTTGGGTTGCTCCAGGAATTGCGCGGGATCGCGGGGCTGAATCAGATTTTCAAGAGCTACATCGGCATGGGGTATTCGGACACGATCACGCCGCCGGTCATCCAGCGTTGCGTGATCGAGAACCCGGACTGGTACACGCCCTACACGCCGTATCAGGCGGAGATTTCGCAGGGGCGGCTGGAGGCGTTGCTGAATTTCCAGACCATGGTCACGGACCTTACGGGCATGGAGATCGCCAACGCCTCGCTCCTCGACGAAGGCACCGCCGCCGGCGAAGCGATGCAGATGGCGCACTCGCTCAAAGGCCAGGAAGACAACAACCGCATCTTCGTGAGCGACGCGTGTCATCCGCAGACCATCGACGTGCTCCAGACGCGCGCGAAGGCGCTGGGCATCACCGTGGTGGTGGGCAATCACAACACCTTCGACTTTGCGCAGAAGGCGTTCGCGGCGCTGGTGCAGTATCCGAACACCTACGGCTCGGCGCACGATTACCGCGCGTTCGTGGAGAAGGCGCACGCGGCGAACGCGCTGGTCATTGTCGCGTCCGACTTGCTCGCGCTCACCTTGCTCACGCCTCCGGGGGAATGGGGCGCGGACGTGGTCATCGGCAGCGCGCAACGGTTCGGCGTGCCGCTTGGTTACGGCGGGCCGCACGCGGCGTTCTTTGCCACGCGTGATTCGTTCAAGCGCGAGATGCCCGGCCGCCTGGTGGGCGTGTCGAAGGATTCGCGCGGACTGCCCGCGTTACGCCTCACGCTGCAGACGCGCGAGCAACACATCCGCCGCGAGAAGGCCACGAGCAACATTTGCACGGCGCAGGCGCTGCTCGCGAATGTCGCGTCGTTCTACGCGTGCTATCATGGGCCGGAAGGTTTGAAGGCCATTGCCAAGCGCATCCACTTGATGGCGGTGGTGCTGGCGACGGCGTTGAAGAATCTCGGCTTCGATGTGAATGACGACGTGTTCTTCGACACGTTGCAAATCGGTCTCGGCAACAAAAACGCCAAGGACTTCATCAAGCTCGCCGAGAAGCATCGCATCAATCTGCGGCTCATTGATGCCCACTCCGTCGGCGTGTCCATTGACGAGACGACGTCGCAGGAAGACCTCGAGGAGTTGCTCATGGTCTTCAACAACGACCGCGACACGGCGTTCAACCTCGACCATCTCGCGGCCGCAGCCGAAGTGGAAATTGCCGCCCCGCACGCGCGTAAATCGAAATTCCTCACGCACGCCGTCTTCAACACGCACCATTCCGAGACCGAGATGCTGCGCTACATCAAGCGGCTCGAAGCGAAAGATTT
>JANOAY010000734.1:0-4905 GCA_031411375.1 Pedosphaera sp.
AGCGCGCTTGTTTCGGGTACAAGAGGTCGTGAGTTCGAATCTCACCGCCCCGACCATCTCTCCTTCGGTTTCAATTCCCTCAATACCAGTTCCGCAACCGCACCTCGATCCCGGCTCCACGCTCATCGCGGATTGAAAGAGCGCGGCGTTCGTGAACGTGCCGCCCGAGTCCCGGTAGTGATGAGGATAGAACACCTTGAGCCGCATCTGCTGGGATAAGGCCGACGGAGTAGCGAGAAACACAAGCTGACGCAAGAAGTTCATGGCGTCCGCCAACAGACGGCGGCGCGGCGCGCAAGATTTCAAGTTTGAGATTTCAGATTTCCCGATTCGGACTTCAAATGGCCCGGTGGAAACGCAACGCGTCGCTGACGCCGGCCCAACCGCCATCATTGTTCGCCCGCCGTCCTACATCGAACGGCTGGACGTGCGCGCCCTGTTCGCCAGGCCGCAGCCGCTCGAAGTGGAACTCGGCGCGGGCGACGGCTCGTTCTTCGTGCAATGGGCGGCGCTGAATCCTGATGTGAATTTTCTTGGCGTGGAGCGGCTGCTCGGGCGTTTGAAAAAGATCGGGAAGAAATCCAAACGCGCCGGACTGGAGAACGCGCGCGGCCTGCGGCTCGAAGCGGGTTACTTCGCGGAGTATCTGCTGCCGCCGTCATCCGTGAACGCGTTTCACATCTACTTCCCAGACCCGTGGCCGAAGCGGAAGCACCGGGCGAACCGGCTCATCAACGAGAAGTTCAGCGAAGTGTTGCGGGCCGCACTTCAGCCGGACGGAATGGTGTATCTCCGCACGGACGACGCGGATTATTTTGCGCAGATGACGGGCGTGTTTGGTGCGAACAAGAATTTCGAGCCGGTTCCCACGCCGGAACGGCTGGCCGCCGTGCTCACGGATTTCGAGCGCGGGTTCAACGCGCAGGGAATTCAGACGAACCGCGCGGCGTATCGGAAGAAGAGTTGAAAGAACCCGTCGCTGGCAGGGCGTCGCTGTCCTCAGCGCGCGGGCCACGACTCGAAAATCGCGCAAGAACTTCTCACGCCTCACTCCGCCGGCAAATCAAACGTCGATCACCGGGCCGCCCTTGTCGTCATCGCGCGCTTCCGGCGGCTTGCCGCGGCGGACCGAGACGCGCGCGCTGCCGGAGCCGGTGATGGAATTGAGCAGCAGCGAAACCACGCTGATGACCAGCGCCCCAAGAATGGCATACCAAAAGTTTTCGACGCTGAATCTCGGGCGCAGCAGCGCATCCACCAACAGCAACAGCAACGCGTTGATCACCAACGTGAACAAGCCGAGTGTGAAAATCAGCAACGGCAGTGAGAGCAACATCAGAATTGGGCGGAGAAAAGTGTTGAGCAAGCCCAGCACGAGCGTGGCAACGAGCAAATCCTGCCAGCGTTCGAATTTGATTCCGGGCACCACGTAGGTCGCGACCAGCACGGCGAGCGTGCTGATGACCCAGCGTTGAATGAAGACTTTGAGTTTGTCAGGCATCGAGAACCGCGCGCACGCGGCGGGTGGAAGATGAGGGACGCGGTGCGCGGTGACAAGTGCGGGCGTCCGCGTGCTTGGGGAAAAGAAGCAATCAGTGAAACAGTGATCAGTAAGTCCGTGGACGGTCGGCCGGCGATCCATCTTACTGATTACTGACTCACTGATTACTTCCCCGCACTTCCCCGCCCCCGTCAAAACTCCACATGCACCAGCTCCACCGCCGTCTCGCTCTGCACGGTCACGCGCTCAATGCAAGCGGGCACGAGACAGAAGTCGCCGGGCTTGAGCGCGACCTCGACGCCGTTCGCCGTGATGGTCATGCGCCCGCGCACCACGCCGAAGATTTGCGGCAGCTTGTTGCTCACGTAGAAACGCGAGCCGCTCTTGAACTGCCAGGCATTCGTGCGGAACAGCGCATCGTCCACCAGGTAGCGCGTGGAGAAAACTTCGCTGCGCGAGTACTCACCCTTCACCAGCGATGGCTCGAAGTCGTTGAAGTCAATGCTCCCGAGCGACTGAGCGACGTGCATCTCGCGCGGCTTCCCGTCGAGGCCGAGGCGGTTCCAGTCGAACACGCGGTAGGTCGTGTCCGAGTTCTGCTGAATCTCGAAGATGACGTTGCCCGCGCCGATGGCGTGGACGCGACCACTCGGCAGGAACATCGTGTCGCCCGCCTTCACGGGGATGTGGTGGAAACACTCGGCCACCGAGCCGTCGGCCACCTTGCGCTCGAAGTCCGCGCGCGTGACGCCGCGCTTGAGACCGACGAACAAATCCGCCGTCGGCGTGGCGTCGGCGATGAACCACATCTCGGTCTTCGGCTCGCCCTTGAGTTCCTTCGCCTTTGCGGCGGGCGGATGCACTTGCAGCGAGAGCTTGTCCTGCGCATCGAGAATTTTGACGAGCAGCGGGAAGGTCTTTACGTCCGCGCGATCCGCGCCGAGCAGTTCGCCGGCGTGATTCTCCATGAGCCAGCGCAACGTCTTCCCGGCCAGCGGGCCGTTGGCGATGACGCTCACGCCCTCGGGCCGGTCGGTGATTTCCCACGACTCGCCGATGACCTGGCCCGGCGGCAGCGCCTTGCCGTAAAGGCGCTTGATGTTGCGTCCGCCCCAGACGCGCTCCTTGAAGTGCGGCGTGAAGGTGAAGGGATAAAGCTCGCTCATAGTTTCACGGTTAAGTCGGTGCGTTTTACAGCGGGCTTGAGCAGAGAACACGCGGGAAGTGGAATTTTTTAACCACGGATGACGCGGATGAACGCAGATCAGAAACGGACGCCTGCCAGACGCAGCCTTGTTTCACGATCTGAGCCGCGCAACGGTCCGGCCATGAAACGCTCGCCCTTCAACTCGCCAAAGAGCGGTGCTTGCGTCGTTCGGCCACGCCGCCTTAAAAACCAACCTCTATGAAAAGCGCGACCACTAAAAAATCGTTGTCACCGGCCCAGCGGGAAGAACTGCTCGGAACGTTAAAAGCCCGCTTCGAGAAACACATGCGGCGCCACCCCGGTCTCGAATGGGCCAAAGTCCAAGCCCGGCTGGACGCGCAGCCCGAGAAACTCTGGTCGCTCCAGGAAATGGAACGAACCGGCGGCGAACCGGACGTGGTGGGCCACGACAAGAAGACGGGCGAATACGTCTGCTTCGATTGTTCCGCGGAGACTCCGAAAGACCGCCGCAGTGTCTGCTACGACCGCGCCGGGCTGGATTCGAGGAAGGAACATAAACCGGCCAGCAACGCCATGGACATGGCGGCGGCGATGGGCCTCGAACTGTTGACGGAGGAACAATATTGGGCGCTGCAGCAGCTCGGAGATTTTGACACGAAGACGTCGAGCTGGGTGCAGGCGCCGGCGGAGGTGAGAAAGCTCGGCGGCGCGCTCTATGGTGAGCGCCGCTACGGCCGCGTCTTCGTAGGTCACAACGGGGCGCAATCTTACTATGGCGCGAGGGCGTTCCGTGGCTCGCTCCGGGTCTGAATGGGGCAACTCGACACGGCTCTGGCCATGGTCGGCTGCGCAGATCGAACCCGCCTGGGAGCACCGGCCTGAGCACACCAGCACGCCGGAGTGAGGCGGGCCATTTGGACTGCGGTGGCCGAGCGGAGCTGGTCGCGAGGCGGCCCGTCTCCACCTTGAGTTTCAATTTCAGCGACACCGCTTCCGAGCGCGCGGAAAAGTTTCAATGGGAGGGAGCCTCACGCGAAGGACGCGAAGGGGAAAAAGAATTCAGACCTTTGCGCCCTTCGCGGTCTTGGCGTGAGGCACAACTTGGCCCGGTCGAAAGCGCCGTCGCCGCTGTCGCTCTGCCGGCGCAGTCCAAAGGGCGTGCGGCGTGGAGGGCGCGCGCGAAGCACCGGGCGCGGGTCGGGCGACGCTGTCCTCAGCGCGCCGGGGTGAGGCGTGGGCCAGTGCCGCAACGCCGCTCCGATTCCTGAAAACATCTCGACACCGTAAGGCTTAAGGGTTGAATGACCGCGTGGATCAAGAAGCGAGAACCGAGACCGTCTTATTCCAACGCGGCAAAGTAACCATTACCAATGCTCGTTTCATAGTTGGTTCACACACCTACGCAATACGGGGCGTTACCTCAGTAAAGGGAGTGGAAATCGCTCCCAGCAGGGGAGGCCCACTCCTTGTGCTTTTTTAGGCCTTCCACTGATGCTTGGGACTTTGGGCTACATAGTTGCAGGTTTCGTGGTCATGGCCTTGGCCGTCATTTGGTTTCTTAAGCAGAAGCCGACATTCGTCATTGTGCTCACCACTGCCGCCGGAGAGGTCCGGGCATATGAGAGTCAAGACCACGGCATTGCCGGCGAGATTCTCAATGCGCTGAACGAAGCGATTGTCGCCCACTCAAGCCATTAAAAATTCTGACGGCATCGAACCGCGCCGCTGATCGTCCCGAAGGGACAACCGGAAATTAGCCAGACACGCAGTGTCTGGATGGTCGCATCGAAACCGGATTCGTCCTGAAAGGACGATGGAACTTCTCCTGCGCTTCCGCCGTCCCTCCGGGACGGAAGACGTTTCTGCCCACAACCAGACACTTCGTATCTGGCTAATTTCCAAGGCCGCTTCGCGGCTGGGCAATGCGCCTTCTCACAATGTCTTGAACCTGAAGAACCGCTGCGGCACGCCGGAGGCGGTGTTCTCCACCACTTGCACCTGGCCGTCGCCGTTCTTGTTCTCCAGCAATTGCCACGAGGGGTTCGCCAAGTCGTCGGTGTATTCGATCCGGTAGGTGCGCCCGTCCAGCGTGGCGATGCTGAAGCGGAAGGTGTCGCCGGTCTTCACCGGCGCGATGAGCCGGAACTGGTCCACGGGCGCGAACACCACCTGCATCACTGCTGCGTCCTTCGCATCGTCCAGTGACGCAATGTGCTCAAGTACATCATCAACGGTC
>JANOAY010000735.1:0-4954 GCA_031411375.1 Pedosphaera sp.
GCTCCACAGCGCCCTCGGTTACAAGTCCCCTGTGGACTTTGAAAACCAAACCAACTAAACCACCCGTGCCGCTGCCCCTCCTAGTCCACGAAATCGAGTCAGGCTCATTTCAGGCAGGCCTCGATTTGGGCACAAATCGCCGGGGTCGGCTTATGTCGGTTTTGTTCCCAAAACTTAACTGCGGACAATGAAACGCCGAATTTACGAGCTATCTGCCCCTGCGTCTGCCCTTGAGCCACACGGGCGGTGCGAAGTCGTTCTCCAAAGGATGCTGAAGCCGCCGGAAGCGGTTTTCGGAGCAGAAACGCCTTGCTTTGAGGGCGTTGAACGGCGCGAATCGCCCGATGGCAATTACCCAACAGCGCCATCGCGTCCAGGTTGCAAGCGAACGCCCTCGTGGGCCGGGTCGCTGGGCTTGGGTCGTTAGGCCGTATGCGCACGTATGAACACAAAGCGCATCATTGGTTTGGTCTTCCGGGCTTGCGGGTTGGTTGCCATCGTCATTGGCGTGGTACTCATCCTCCAGTGGATTCGCATCGAGACGAACGGTCCAGTGAACAGCGGACCGCACCGATTGTTTGGCTGCATCAGTGTTGTCTCCGGCCTGTTTGGTATCGTGTGCCGCATAACTGAGTGCTGATCCAAAATTAGGACAGGCGGGTGGCGTCTTATGCACACGGTGGCGCATCTTACCAACTGGTCGTGTCATCTTATGAAGTAGGCGCGAGGTCTTATGGTCATTTCGCGCCGGAGCGGGGCGGGGTGTCTGGTTTTGGGAATTCGTGGCGGAATTTTGGGCGCGGCGGGCGCGCGCGCCGTGGTCCGGCCCGGTCCCCGCCCCGGCGGCGGCGCCCAGCGCGGGGCGGTGGAGCAGCGGGTGGCCGTTCACGGCCCCGGGCGGGGTGGGACCACGGCTGATTCCATCGGCTTCTCAGTCGCCCAGCGGCGCATCAGTCCGACGTTTTTTTTGAAATTTTCGTTCACGCTGTCCTTGCCGCCCTCGGGGCGCTCATCGGTCACGTAGTTGAGATAAACTTCTTCGGTCTCCAGCGTGCGGCCTTGGTCGTCGGTGCGCTGGAGCCAGTCATCGAGGACGGCTCGATGCTGGGCGAGCGCGGCGGAGTGTGCGGAGTCAGCGGCGAGATTGCGGAGTTCGTGCGGGTCGTTTTGCACATCGTAGAACTCCTCGCGCGGACGGGTCTCGGCCATGATGAGCGACTGCGCGGGCGTCAGCTTTTTCTCCGCGTGCAGGCGGCGCATGGCCTGGACGACGGCTTTCGAGTCCTTGTAATTGTTCGGCTGCAAGTAGGGGCGCGTGGGAAAAAAGTTACGGATGTATTTGAACTGCGCGCTGCGCACGGAGCGGATGCGGTCCACCGTTTCATCCGCGCGGTCGCGGGCGGCGAAGACGAATTCCTTCGGCGCATAATCCTTCGCAAAAACATCGCGCGCCTGCATGGACGCCGGACGCGGCAGGCCGGCGAGCGCCAGCGTGACGGCGGCGATATCCATGTGCTCCACCAGATCCTCGCGCACCTTTCCCGCCGCAATGCCCGGCCCGCGCACCACGAGCGGGACGTGGATGCCCGCGTCGTAGAGAAACTGTTTGCTGCGCACATGACTGATGCCGTGATCCGTCCAGAAAATGATCACGGTGCGCTCGAGTTCGCCAGCGTCTTTGAGCCGTTGCACGATGCGGCCCACTTCCCAATCCGTGTAGCGCACCGCGTCGAGATACTGCGCCCAGTCCGCGCGGATGGTGTCGTCCTCGGGCAGCCAGGGCGGAAGCTTCACATCATTCGTCGCGGTCAGGCTGCCGAGCGCGGCGCGGGCTTTCGCGGGCCACGCGGGGCCGGGCTTTTGCCCGCGATGCTTGCCGCCATTCAACTGTACTTGCGCGAAGAACGGCTGGCCGTTTTTGCGTTCGGCCCAGTGCGTGCGGTCGTAGTTCGCCGCGCGATCCCAGACGAAGTTGTAGTCGGTCTTGGCGATGTTGACCGGCCCGTTGCTGCGCAGGAACGCATCAAAGGCGAGGTTGCCAGTATGATAGCCCGCCTCTTTCAGAAGCTGCGGCACCGTCTTCATCCCGGCGGGCAGCGTGATGGGAAATCTTTCCGAGCCGCTGCGGTGGTTCTGTGCGCCGATGGTCGTCTGGTAACAGCCCGTCAGCAAGGCCGAGCGGCTGATCGAGCAGATCGGCGCGGTGACGAAGGCGCGGCTGAAGCGCGTCCCCTGCGCTGCGAGCGCATCCACATGCGGCGTGCGAACGGTCTTCTCCCCGTAGCACGAGAAATTCGCCGACATGTCGTCCACAAGAATCCAGACGATGTTCGGGCGCGCGTTTTCCGCCGCGCCGGCAGGCCACGGAAGGCACAGAAAGCACGCCAGCAGGAACTGGGGAAATTTCATGGCGTGATGATGCGCTCCCAGCCCGCCAGAAACGAGACAACTTTATGCCCCGGGCCTCACCCTGCTCACCGCGCCGCCGTCTCCAACTCCTGGAAACAACGCCGCATCTCCGCGAGCCGCGCGGCCTGCGCCGGTTGCGCGACCAGATCGTTCTCTTCATTCGGATCGGCGCGCAGTCCAAACAGTAGTTCGCTGCCATTATGATTTGCAGATACGCACCGTCACCACGGTTGAAATTTTAGCCCCGGCGAAAAAGCCCCCGGTAAGTTCAATCCCGTCTTTGGCCATCATAATTAATGGCGTTGGTGCGTGAGACTTGGAGCCTCAACGCTTCGGCGATTCCTCGCGCAGAACCATAAATGAAACACGCGGACCCGGCGGTCCGCGCTCCGTGCGCTGGTAAACGCAGCCAGGGCCAAGTGGACGGCGAGGATTTTACGGCTGCTTTGCGCCGGTGATTTCCGCGAGGTAGTTGAAGAAGGCACGCTTGCGGTCGGAGCTGAGTCCCCAGTTCACCGGCGGAGATTGATAGCCTTCGCCCAGCCCCTCGCCCTTGCGGCGATAGTCGAACCAGCCCCAGGAGACGTGCTCGGCGACGGCGGCGGCGAAGTTGTTCGCGGGTTGATCAAAGTTCTCGTGGTCGTCTTCGTTGAAGACGATGGGCATCGGGCGGTAGCCGGGGACGGCGCGGGTTTGTTTCACCATCTGCGTGATGCGCGCGGCGTTGGTCACGCCATTGCCGTGCAGAAGCAGGAAGTCGGAGGCGCGCACCACGTTCTCCTGCGGGATGCCACCGCCGCCGTAGCTGGTGCCGACGAGCAGGCGACGACCGTCGCGTTCGGTTTTGCGGACGCGCGCGATGAGTTCGTGGACGCGCGCCGGTTTGAGGATGTCGTGGTCGTAAGCCTTCACGTTGCATTCGTTGTTCACTTCCACGAGCGCGTTGCGCCAGCCGCCGTCGAGCAGCCAGCGCGTGGCCTCGTCGGTGGCGCGGAGGACGGCGGACTCGCCGCGCAGCCGCTGATCCTGGCCGAAGTAGAAGTAGCCGAGGATGACGACCATGCCGTTCGCATCCGCCGCGTCGAGCACGCGCCGCATCCGGTCGGCGAACTCAGGACGCAGCGCGCCGTTGGTGTGGAAGGCGCCGCTCTCCCAATTCTGTATGCCGGAATAACCCTCGGGCGATCCGCCCTGGAAATTCACCGTGACCGCGAGCAATCCGTGCCGCTTCCACTCCGGCATCGCCGCGAGGAACTCGCGCACGTTGCGCTCCGCGTCCCACTGGCCCGTGTCGGCGTAGGCCCAGCGCCTGGCCGTCTCGGGATTCAAATCGTCGTAGGTCGCCTGCACCATGCGCGAGTTGAGCAGCAAACCTTCGACGCGATGTCCGTTCCATGTCCGGCCGGCGTAGGTGGGCTTGCCGTTGATGTGAAAATCCTCGCCGACGATGCTCACGAGCGTCTTTCGTGGCAGTTGTTCGGCGGCCAAGGTTTGGCTCCCGAGGACGCAGAGTAAGGTCAGGACCAAAGACAGTAGTTTCATGGATGCAAGAAGACTGAGGGTTTTCGAATAGAAATCCAAGCGAGGTGATTTGCACGGTCGCGGCTATGTTACGACAGGGAACGCGACGACTAGTTGAACCAAGACCGGGCGCGCAATAAGCATTTCATGGTCATTTCTTCTTGGCGTCGGCGACCGTGATCAGGGTGACGGGTTCGTTGAGCAGGAGCGGTTGGCCGAAGACGGTTTGGGTGTCGCCCTGTTGCTTCATCCACGTGTCGAGGTCGGAGCGCATCGCGTCGAGGCGACTGGCCTGACGAGGATCGGCCGCGAGGTTGTGCATCTCGAACGGATCGGCGGCGAGGTCGTAGAGTTCTTCGGCGGGATGTTGGATGTAGCGCTCGACGGTGGCAGCGGCGGCGGCGTTGGTCTTCGCAGCAGCCAGCCAGGTGTCCCAGAACAGCGGGCGATGAGGCCCGGTGGCGCGGGACATGTGGGTGTGATACTGGAATTCGGGGTGCAGGTTGCGGATGTATTTCCAGTCACGCGTGCGGACGCTGCGGATGGGAAAGACGTTGAAATCGCCGTCGCCGCTGTGGGTGCTGAAGACGCGATCGCGATGTGTCGTGGTCGTGCCGCGCAACAGTCCGGCGAACGACTTGCCATCAAGACCGGCGGGGACCTGGCCCCCGGCGAGTTCGATGAACGTCGGGAGCAAATCGGGCCAGCACACCATCGCATCGCTGGTGGAGGCGGGTTTGAGATGGCCGGGCCACGCTATGACCAGCGGGACGCGGATGCCGGCGTCGTAGAGGCTCCACTTCGCGAAAGGCAGCGCAGCCCCGTGATCAGTGGTGTAGATGAAGAGCGTGTCGCCAGGGATTTTTTCGCGAGCAAGCGCGCGGACTTCGCCGAGGAGCATATCGGCTTTGGTGACATCGGTGAGGTAGCGGGCGCGTTCGGCGCGGGCGACGGCATCGTCAAAGTGCGTGGGCGGTATCTTCAGGTTTGCTGGGTCATAGGTCAGATTGGTGCTCCAGACCGT
>JANOAY010000736.1:0-4823 GCA_031411375.1 Pedosphaera sp.
GTCGGCTTGGAAATACGGGTCCCACACCGTCTCCTCGCTGAACACGACTTTGCCATCAATGACCGCCGCAACCTTGCGATCACTGCCGCCGAGATCGAAGCCGATGCGGCAGCCGTTCAGGTGACGGCCCAAGGGTTTCGTAGCCGAGCGCGCCGCCGGAAGTTCACGCGTGGAAATGACTTCAATCGCGCGGTCGTAAATTTTCTCGCCGATGATTTGCGAATCAAACTTCCCTGCCGCAGTTTCGCGAAAGTTTTTCTCCAACTGCGCCGCCAGTTCCGGCGCGTCCTCCAGATGAATGCGCCCGCCGCCCCAGCCCCAGAGCATGAACTTCACAAGCCGCTCGACGTGCGTGAAGTTTCCCTCGCTGCCGGCCGCGCCCGCGCGAAAAATCTCCGTGACGAAGTGGAAGACCGAGCCATCCGCCTGCTCGATGGCCACGCGCAGCGGACGTGCCTGACCCGAGGCACGCACCGCGTCGCGAAACGCGCGCACCGCGAGCGAGGCCGGACGAAACGCCGCATCCAGCACCGGCACGATGCGCGGCGAGACGAGCGGCAACCCTTGATTCGAATTCATGGACACGCCGCTATTTCGCCTGAGTCGCGGGGCGGAAGCGAATGAGAAATTGTGCGGAAGGAAATTCTACGCTGTGCGTGTGTCTGGAAAATCTTTCCTCGTGGCACGCGAACAAGCAGCCCGACGTTCATCTCTTATTTGGCTTGAGCAGCACTTCACCGATATGAATAGGCGTGGCGGGGCTGGCTCCTTCGGGAACGGTCACCGTGACTTCGCCCGAAGCAATGGGCTGAGAACGATATTCCTCCTCGCCATTTTTTTGGGCGCTGACCCGGAGAGTGTATTGACCTGGCACTACCGAATCGACCCGCAAAGAACCATCGGGATTGACCGTCGCCGAGTAATGCTTGTTTTGTTTCACCTGTTCCTTCCACTGTTCAGAGCTCACGTACGCTCTGATTTGCTCCTGGGTCAGACCTTCCGGCAATTTGGGCATCACTGTGCTGAGCGCGGCGTTCAGGCGATAGTCGTTGTCGGCGGGTGGAGTTTCAAATTTGACCGTCCCTTGCAGCGTGCCATCGGTGCCACCCAGGACGACGTCGGTGGTCTGGCCCGCTTTGACGACAATCGGCGTGCTGTGGCTGTGCTGCCAGGAGCGCGAGGAGGTTTTGATCAGGCGCACGATGGCGAAGTTTCCAGCCGGAACATCCTCGAACGAAAAAAGCCCCTGAGCATCGGTGGTTTTCCTTGCGGACTCCCAGTCAAAATTGATCGCCGCATTCGGCGAGGTCAGCAGCACTTCCTGACCGGCTCCTGGCGTGCTGCCTTGGAGCAACATGCCATCAATGCGGCCGAAGCCTTGGAGCGTGATGAAGCCGGTGGTCCGCACCTCCGCCACCGTCGCCGAACCGTAGCCCGCGCCGTTGGCCGCAATGACCATTCCGGCTTCCGGTGGCGAAGGAATTTGAAAACTTCCCTCGGCATCCGTCGTGATCATCTTCGAACGAGCGCCCTGGCTTTCGATTCTCCCGCGTTTGAACTGCACAGAACGCCCGCCGCCAAAGGCATTGTCCACGAGGGCAACCCGGGCATCGGCAACAGGCCGGCCATCGGGTGTGACAACAAGACCGACGAGCGACGGGCTGGGTTTTAATTTGAAGAGAACTTTGACCTCGCCGTTCTCCGCCGCCGGCAACATCTGCACCTGCTCGGCATAACCATCGGCCGTGACCTGGGCGGCGTTGGCATTCTCCTCGTGGAGTTCGAGCGTGAACACTCCCTGCTCGCTCCTGAATTCTTTGGACGTGCCCGAGTCCGCGTAAAACTGGTTCTCCCCGTGGGACCGGCCGCTCGCCGCGGTGAAGCGCGTGACCGGCTTCTCAGTTTCTGCGTCCACCACCTGGCCGGAAACTTTCCGATTCTGTTTCAGCGTGACGACGTTGTCCTCCGCCGGCTTGAGCAACACGCCGCGTTTCTGTTGATAACCCAGCTTGCCCACGTAGAACTGCATGGGCTTGTTTGGGGCGCTGCGCCACTCGAACTTTCCCGCGCTGTCCGTCTTGGTGGAGAATTCAATTCGGTCATAGGTCGAATCGCCTTCCAAGACCACACGCACGTCTTCGATGGGCTGCTGGACTTCGTCCTGCACCACGCCGCGAATGATGGTGCCTTTCTCCAACTGAATGACCACTTCCTCCATGGCGGCGCTGACTTCCTGGTTTTTGTAGTTCGGCGCGTAGCCTTCTGCGGAAGCAGAGAAGTCCACGCGCCCGGTGCTCACATTCGAGAACGTAAAACGTCCCTGTTCATCCGCCTTGGTCTGCTTGCGTCCGCTGGAATACCTGCGCCCCACCCACACGTCGGCTCCGGCGACGGGTTGTTGCTGTTCGTTGACTACCCGCCCACGCGCCGAGAGGCCGCGCGTCAAGACAAGTTTGTAAGTGCCGGCCTGCAGTTCCGGAAAAATCCCCGGCGCCCGATCGACCGTCACGCGGTTCTCGAGATAATTGGAATGGCTGGCGGTGATGGAAATGCGTTCGAGCAATTCGGGCGGGAGATTGCGCGCCGCCCATCGGCCATCCGTGCCCGTGGTGTGCTTCTGCATCGGGAAGTCCGCCTCCTCGCCCTGATATTTCATTTGATCGCTCCCCGTCCAGAAGCGGCCCAGGCTGACCAGTGCTTCCACGATGGGACTTCCCTCCGGGTCCACGACAAATCCGCCGATGTGAACGCTGCCGCGAAGTTTCACGGTGTAATTGGCCGGCACCTGATCGCCCGCTTTCAAGTCCCAGATCATTTTGCGCGGTCCGTATTCGTCTTTGGAGATGGCCAACTCAAACTGCTCCAGCTTCTGCGTCGGCCACAAAACGTCGGCCATCCCCCTGGCGCTGGTTGTGAAGGTGCGGACGAGATTCGTGTGTGCGGGCCGCCGTGATTCGCCGCGAAAGGCCGTGCGAATCGTCGCACCTTCGAGCGGCTGGTTGTTGATATTGAGAACAATGACCTGGAGATGATTCGCGCCTTCGAACGGATCGAAGGAAGCCGCCGTTGGTGAAGCGGTGGTCGCAGCAGCCACCAGCGGCGCGACCTCGGAAGCGGGAGGCACAATTGGGGCAGCCGGAGTGGCGCTGGTTTCAGCGGAAAGTTCTTCCGTCTGCGCGGCGGGTGCGGACGTGGCGGATGATCCGGATTTCCCGCGCATCAGAAAGAGCATCGCGCCCACGAGAACCAGAAGTAGAGCCAGCCATCGGAAAGCTTTCATAAGGGATTCTTGGCGTTCTGACAAACCACGCGGAACGAGGGTTCAATCAACACAGACAGGTTGGAGCGCTCAAGCGAGCAGACCGGACGAGAACGAATCCGACCATTCATGATGGCCGACGCTAGATCAGGCAATGCGCCACGCAATCACAGAATCAGTGTACTTCGGGATTTTACAGATGGGGGGACTGCCCTGCCGCGCTATTTCCCCAATCCACGCACGAAATTGTCGAGGCGGTCCAGCCCCTTCTCAATGTTCGCGAGGCTGGTGGCGTAGCTAATGCGCAGGTAGTCGTCCGCGCCAAAGGCGATGCCGGGGACGGCGGCGACTTTCTCGGACTCGAGCAGGCGCGCGCAGAAGTCGGCGGACTTGAGGCCGGTCTGCGAGATGTTCGGGAAGAGGTAGAACGCGCCCTTCGAGTTCACGCAGGAGAGGCCAGGGATGGAGTTCAGCTTCGCGTGCGCGTAGGTGCGGCGCTTGTCGTACTCGGGCAGCCAGCTTTTCAGATGTTCCTGCGAACCGGTGAGCGCGGCGACAGCGCCCTTCTGCGCGAAGCTCGTCGGGTTGCTCGTGCTGTGCGACTGGACGGCGTCAATGGCCTTGGCAATCGGCTCGGGCGCGGCGAGGAAGCCGAGCCGCCAACCCGTCATGCTCCACGCTTTCGCGAAACCGTGGACGACAATCGTGTGGTCGTAATGCGCCTGGGAAAAGCTCGCGACGCTCTGGTGCTTCGCTCCGTCGTAGAGCAGGTGCTCGTAAATCTCGTCGCTCATGATGAGCACGCCCTTCTCCACGCAGACGTCGCCGAGCGCTTTCACCTCGGCGGGCGTGTACACGGTGCCGGTGGGATTGCTCGGTGAATTCAGTACGAACAAACGCGTGCGCGGCGTGATGGCGGCGTGCAATTGCTCGGGCGTGACTTTGAACTCGGTTTTGTCCGTGGTGTTGATGACGACCGGCGTTGCGCCCGCGAGCTTCACCATCTCGGGGTAGCTCAACCAATACGGCGCGGGGATGATCACCTCGTCGCCCTCCTCGCACGTCGCGAGGATGACGTTGTAGCAGGAGTGCTTGCCGCCGCAGGAGACGATGACTTGCGAGGGCTTATAGGTCAGTCCGTTCTCGCGCTTGAACTTGTCGGCAATGGCCTGGCGCAATTCCGGGATGCCGCTCGACGGCGTGTATTTCGTGAAGCCTTCGTTCAACGCCTTGATGGCGGCGTCCTTGATGTGCTGCGGCGTGTCGAAGTCCGGCTCGCCCGCGCCAAAGCCGACGACGTCGAGGCCCTCGGCTTTCATCGCCTTGGCCTTGGAATCAATGGCCAGCGTGAGCGAAGGCGCGAGCGAGGCGGCGCGTTGCGAAATCTTGTAATTCATAAGGGGCGGAAGTGATACGGACGGGAAAGGGCGTGAGCAAGTGGCAATTCGGAGTCTTGGGAGCGATGGATTTGCAACGGCCCCGGCGCGCGGACTTTCCAGTCCGCAGCAAGCTGCCAAGTGATGCGGCGCATGAAAATACTGACTACTGACGCCGCCTGTCGTTC
>JANOAY010000737.1:0-2416 GCA_031411375.1 Pedosphaera sp.
GGCCTCGACGACGGCGTTGCGGATGTCCTCACCTGCGAGCGCGACGTCCACGATTTCGCCTTTGCGCACGCCGCGCGAACGCGCCTGGCCCACGCCCACGATGTTCAGCGCGCCCTGCGTGCCAACCTCGCCCACGACAGCGCAAACTTTCGAGGTGCCGACTTCCAGACCGACGATGATGGATGACGGGTCAAACATGTTTCTTTTTGTAGGGAGAGGGTTTCTTCGGCTTCGGCACAGTCGGAGGAACCGCGACGGCTTCGAGCCAGCGCAGCGGAATATTTTCTCCGACCGACAAATCCAAAGTCTCAATCTGCCGCGACAACTCCTGTCCTTTCGTGTGGATGAGGAACCAGCGGTTCAACTGTTTTTCAAAATCCGTGGTGCGGAAGGTCACTTCGTTTCGCTGCGCGGTCGTGACCGTCAACACGTCCGGCGCGCTCACGTCCACGCGCGCGATGTCCACGAGCGGGGCCATCGCGGACAGCTCGAAGGCGACGAGGAAACGCAGCGCGGCCTGCACTTGCGGCGAATCAATCACGCGACCGGCGCGCAGCTCGTTCACGCTCAGACCGACGATGGCGGGATACTGTTCGCCCGGCTGCGGTGGAATGGAGCGTTGAAACAATTCCAGCGGCAGCATGGCCACGCCGTCTGCGTCCACGAGGTAGTTCTGCATCTGCGCAATGGGGACGCGCTCCGCGACACGAACTTTCAAGGTGTGCGGCAAAACGCGTTCGACCGCGACGTGGTGAATGGCCGGAACCAGTTCGATGTCCCGCTTCACGCGCGTGAGATCAAGGGCGAAGAGATTCTGTCCGGGCTTCACGCCCGCCCAGCGGCGCAGTTGCTCGGGCGCGATGACGCCGTCAGTCGTCAAATCAACTTCCTTCAGCGCGAACGCCTTGTTCTCGTAGATGAAGCGCGTCATGGACCAGTCGCCGACGCGCCACAGAAAATAGATGGCGAAGAGCGTGCCGAGCGACAAGGTCGCGGCCAGCGTGGCGACACGCACGCGATGCCGCGTGGCCTGCCGCCGCGCGACTTTCACATCGAGGACATGGCGTCGTTCAAACGCCCGGTTCTTTCTTTTGAAAAACCGCATCGGTTTCTCCCTTTCCATTCAAGCATTCCGCAACCGGCAGCGCAGTGACCTCATCACTCCACCACTCCGTTGTTTCTTGCTGTGCGTTATACCGTGTTCACCAAGCCGCCCCGCCGGTTGAGCGCCAGCTCGACCATGCGTTGACAGAGCGTCTCGTAATTCATTCCTGCCGCCGCCGCCGCTTTCGGCAGCAAACTCGTTTCGGTCATGCCCGGCAGCGTGTTCACTTCGAGCACCACCGGATCGCCGTTCGCGCGCACCATCACGTCCACGCGCGAATAATCGCGTCCGCCAATCGCTTGGAACGCGCCGAGGGCGGCAGTCTGGATGCGAGCGGTTGTCGCATAATCGAAGGCCGCCGGGCAAAAAGATTCCGTCGCGCCGGGCGTATATTTGTTGCGGTAATCGAACTTGCCCTGCTTCACGCGCACCTCGACCACGGGCAACGCTGCGCCGCCCAAAATTCCGACCGTCGTCTCGCGCCCTTCAATTTTTTCCTCCACCAGCAACTGCGTATCGTAGCGCAGCGCCTCGCGCAACGCGCTCGACCAGTCCGCGACGCGCTCCACAAATTGCAGCCCCACGCTCGAGCCTTGCCGCACCGGCTTCACCACCACCGGCGGCTGCCACCCGCGCGGCCACGGCGTCTCCGCCGAATCCACGACGACGAACTTCGCCGTCGGCACGCCGCGCTCGACGCAACGCTGCTTGGTCAAAACTTTGTCGAAGGCCAGGCGGCTCGCCTCCGCGTCGCAGCCCGTGTAGGGCACGCCAAGTTGATCCAACTGCCGCTGCACTGTGCCGTCCTCGCCATAGGTTCCGTGTAGCGCGAGAAAGACGACCTCCGTGCCGGCTGGCAAAACCCAGTCCGGCGTTTTCGGATCCAGTTCGTGAACCGTGTGACCAAACGTGCGCAACGCCCGCGCCACCGCCGCGCCCGTGCGCAGCGAGACTTCGCGCTCGGCGCTCGGGCCGCCCAGCATGACGGTAATGTTTAATTTCTGCATCGCTGCGTGGGCGTCTGAAAGTTACTCGCCCAAAATCTCCACCTCAGTTTCCAACTCAATCCCTCGTTTGGCCTTCGCCGTCTGCTTGATGAAATCAATCAGCTCCAGCACGTCCTTCGCCGTCGCGCCGCCGTCGTTCACGATGAAATTTCCATGCACAGTTGAAACCATCGCGCCACCGCGCTTCGTGCCTTTCAAACCGAGTTCGTCAATCAACTTGCCCGCCGGAACTGTCTTCGGGTTTTTGAAAATACAACCCGCGCTGGGCTGCGCCGGCTGCGTCTCCCAGCGCTTGGCGTTATAC
>JANOAY010000738.1:0-2643 GCA_031411375.1 Pedosphaera sp.
GGACGGGACGCCGCTCGAACTTCTCGCCATCCTTCACATACACATATCGCTCGCCCTTCTCCGTGAACACGGCCGAGAGCGGAATCGAGAGCGCATTCTCCACCGACGCGACGGGGATGCTGAGAATCGAAGTCATGCCGGGGCGCACGCGCGCGTCGAGTTCCTTGATGGCGATGCGCGCGGAAAATCCTTTGATACCATTCTTGATCACGGCCTGCGGTGCGATGCGCTCGACCAACGCCTTCATCTTCAAACCCGGCACCGACTCGACCTGCACTTCCACCGCCTGCCCGTTCTTCATGCGCGTCACGTCGGCCTGGTTGATGTGCGCGGTGATGATCATGTCGTTCAAGTTCGCCACGCTCAGAATCTCCGTGCCGGAGTTGAACCCGCCCGAACCGGAAACCGTCTGCCCCAGCGACACCGGCCGCGTCAGCACCGTGCAATCGAACGGCGCTTCGATGCGCGTCTTGGCCAGCTTGTCGTCCACCTGCTTCATCGCGCTCTCCGCACGTTCCAAGGCGTTCTTCGCGAGCTGGAGGGAATTTTTTGCGACTTGAAAATCCGTGCGCGCGTTGTCGAAAATATCCTGCGCGACCAGCCGATTTTGAAACAGAGAATCGTTGCGCTTGAACTCACGCTCCGTCTTCTCGACCTGGAGCGACGCCGCCTCAATCTGCAACTTCGCCCCCGCCACCTGGCTGAGTTGTGTCACCTTCTCGGTCTGCAAATCCGTGTCATCGAGGCGACAGAGCAACTGCCCCTTCTTCACCTGGTCGCCGATGTCCACCGGTAGCTCGGCGATCTTGCCGTTGATTTCCGGGCGCACTGAGACCTGATCCGCCGGCCCGATTTCGCCCGCCGCCGTGATCGCGAAGCTGATGTCGCGCGCCTCGACGTTGGCGATGGAAACAGGCTTGGCCGCCGCCGCCTCGACCTGCTTGCGCTGCCATTGTTGCCAGACAAAAAAGCCGCCGACGCCGAGACCGGCGACGACCAGCAATGTCAAAAAGACTTTCATCAAAATTGCGTTTCCAACACGGAGATGACCGCGAGAGTGGACTGCTCCAACGCGCGGGGCTATTCAAAATTTGCTGGGGCAGACGGAGCGCGGACATCCCTGTCCGCAGCAATGTTCGACGAGCGGCAGCGTGAGTCTCGAAGGAAGCCTTCCTGACGTGGCACGTTGCTGCGGACTGGAAAGTCCGCGCTCCGTTTTGCGCCTTGAACTTTGCAGATTGAACCTTGAAGTTCCGCGCCGGGCCGCCGAACACCCGGCCCAAAAAAATATGACAACCACCGCCACGGAAAACGCCGTCATCGAAAAGACGCGCGAACTTTGCCAGACCATTCTCGACCAGCCTGAGTATCAGAAGATCCGCCAGCAGGTGGACGCGTTCTTCGAGAACGAGCAGGCGCAGGCGGCCTACCAGACGCTCTCCACCAAGGGCGAAAGCCTCCAGCACAAGCAGGAGCAGCGGCTGCCGCTCTCGGGCGAGGAAATCGCCGACTACGAGGCGCAGCGCGAACAGTTTTTCGCCGACCCCATCGCGCGCGATTTCATGGGCGCGCAGCAGGCCATCCACAAGATGCAGGAGACGGTGGCGCAACACGTCGCCAAGACGTTTGAACTCGGGCGCGTGCCGAATGCGGAAGACTTCGAGGCCGGCAGTTGCGGCTCGGGCTGCGGCTGCCACTGAGGCGGCGGATTGATTTGAACGACACCAAACTTGGGCGCGCGAACCGCGACTGAGTTTGGTGTTTTTCTTTTCCTTGGCGACGCCGGTGCGTCGGGCCAGCGTTTTCAAGCCGCGTGGCAAGCACCGCCTCACGACCGAAGCCTGGGAGAGGCGGTCTCCAGCCAATCGTGTTCGGCCAGGCAGTGAAGGCTCGGGCTGGGATGCCGTTGCTCCCTTGCCGCAGCCCCGAAGCGTGCCGAGATGAACTCGCCCTCCGGCCACAGGGAACTTTTTTTGTTCCCTTTTGTCCCTTCGCTTCTAACATCCGCGAGCTTGATTCGCATTACCCGTGAATCGGCCCCAAAACTTATGCCACTGACACATACAACTGATCTGTTTGCGAAGGCACTCAAGGGCAAATACGCCCTCGGCGCGTTTAACGTGAACAACATGGAACTGCTCCAAGCCATCATCGAAGCCTGCGAAGAAGAGAAAGCCCCGGTGATGCTCCAAATCTCCAAGGGCGCGCGCCAATACGCTAACCCCGTCTATCTCAAGAAGCTCATCGAGGCCGCCGTCAGCCTCTCGAACATCCCCATCGCGGTCCATCTCGACCACGGCGATTCCTTCGAGTTGTGCAAGGAGTGCATTGATGAAGGCTTCACCTCCGTGATGATCGACGCCTCGCACGATCCGTTCGAGAAGAACGTCGAAATCTGCCGCAAGGTTGTGGACTACGCGCACAAGCATAACTGCGTCGTGGAAGGCGAACTCGGCATGTTGGTCGGCGCGCAGCACGACGACGGCGAAGAAGGCGGCCACTACTCCAAGGGCGGCGCGTACACGCACCCCGACGAGGCGGTGCAGTTCGTGAAGCAGTCCGGCGTGGACTCACTCGCCGTGGCGATTGGCAACTCTCACGGCGCTTACAAATTCAAAGGCGAGCAGCACCTCGACCTCGAAC
>JANOAY010000739.1:0-2554 GCA_031411375.1 Pedosphaera sp.
GTCGCTCATCCGCAAATCAAACGCGATGGAGAACTGGTCGCTGGTGGAAACAATCGTGCGCAGCGGAAGCTGGAAGAAGCTGTTCGTGCGCGAGGAATCCCAGGTGACTTCCAAGTTCTGGTTGGTGGCGTTCCAGCGAAACAGATTGGTGTCGCCGAAGTTTTTCCAGCCGCGCGCGCGCGGGTCGGTGGAGAAATTTTCCGAGATGACCGCCGCCGGCATGACACCGGCGGCGGTCAGAACGAGAATAACCCAAATGGCTGGAACACGGCGCATCTCAGCGGCCCTTGCGCATCGGTTCGTCCACTTCCACGAAGCCGTCCAGTTCCGCCTTGCCCCTCAACACTTCCACGCGCACGTAGCGGATGGAGGAGAGGTCGGCCTTCTTGCCGTTCGACTTGCGCGCCCACGCGAGGTCGTAGCCGGTGCCGCCGCCCGCGCCGTCGTAGAGCGCGCGGATGTCGTCCGTGGTCGCGCCCGCGAAGTGCGCCGCCGTAAGGCCGGGGTGCGCCGGGATGCGGAAGTCGCCCGCGCCGTCCGTGGGGAACAGCCCGTCCGCGACGGGCGCGAGATTCGGATCCAGCACGTAGAATTTTTCGCCGTCCTTGCTGACCGAGATGCGCGTCACGCCCGTGTTGTTGCCGAAGGTCGAGCCGTCCGTGGCCGGCACGCCCACCCAGTCGAAGATCGCCAGGTCATAATCATTCGTGATGATGAAGCCGGTGTTACCGAAGAGAATGAAGTCGAGGCCGAAGGGGTTCTTCTTCTTGTCATCCACGGGCTTGTCGAACTTGATGGTCACGGAGCCGCCCTCGCCAATGGAGAGAATCTGCGCCTTGCCATACGGCGGATTGAACGGTTCGACCGCGTCACCGAACGGATTCACGCGCGACGGCTCGCCGAGCACGGCGGGCGGGTTCGTGAAGCCGACGGCAAAGCCGAGACCGGGATTATAGCTGATGACTTGCGCCGCAAAGTTGGTCTTCGCGGCCTGGGAGTTGATAACGAGGCTGGCCAGGGCCAGCGCGAACAGGCTGATTTTTTTCATGTTTTCTGATCTGAGTTTTATCCAGGCGCGCGACGAATCGAACGACGGGACGGTTTCACTGAGACCAGAGCGGGAGAAAAAGCGATGGGCGTAAAAACGACAAAGCCTTCACTCCCGTCAAACGGCGAATGAAGGCAAACGATCATTCAGCGATCCCGCGCGCAAACCGGCGTGCGGGGCTGGCCTCATCCTTCTCTTTGACGGAGAAGTTGCCGCGCGCAACAAGCACGCAGCACGACGAGCGCAATCCAGCCGGTATCCTGACTCAGAGCATGGCCTCCCTCCCGCCTTCCCGATCTTTCGACCAGTGGCTTCAGCCGCCCGCGTTTTCGCGGCGGACGATTGGAGTTTGTATCTCCTGACAGTGGCGCAACCGTCCCGGATTCTCACCGGGTTCCCTGACGCTGGACTGCGACGAAATCCCGCGACGTGCGGGACTCTTTCAAAGAGCGGCGTGTTGGTAGGCGCGGCGGGAAAAATTGCCAAGGAGAATTTCCGGAAACTCGCGGAGCAAAAATACGACGCGCGTTTTTGTGAGCGCGCCGATGTTTTGCTGACGTGTGGTTGGAGAGAATTCTTTTACCGCAGAGGCGCAGAGAGGGGAAAAGAATTGGAAGGCTGCCTGCTCACTTGTTTCTCTCTGCGTCTCTGCGCCTCTGCGCCTCTGCGGTAAAGACAAACGCCCCACCACCCGCGATCTACGAACTCGCCTGTCGCCCCGCCCGTGTCCGCATGTAGTGAAAGAGATACTGCTGCGCGTAGCCGGCGTTCGGGCCGAAGTGCGTGGCGGTGAAACGGGCGATGCGCTTTTCGCTCACGCGCCGTTTAGGAAAATACAGTTCGCGCAACGCCTTCATCACCCACACGTCCACGGGGAACGCCTGCTGGAATCCGTAGGCGAAGAGCAGCACGCAGTTGGCGATCTTGTTTCCCACGCCGGGGAATTTCAGCAGCTCCGCGCGCGCATCTTCGACGGTGAGCGCGTGCAGTCGTTGCAAATCCACTTCGCCCGCCACGATCATTTTCGCCGTGCGCAAGAGGTTGGGCGCGCGGAAACCCATCTTGCAATCGCGCAAGTCTTGCTCGGTGCAGGCGGCAATTCTTTCGACGGACGGGAAATCAAACATCGGTTCGCGGCCCGGCGGAACAATCAGCGGTGCGCCGAAGCGTTCGCAAAGCAGCGCCACGATTTGCTGAATCTGCACGATCTGTTTCGTGGACGAGAGGATGAAGGAGGCGAGGCATTCCCAAGGTTCCTGCCTCAACAGGCGCAGGCCGCGACACGCAGCGACGGAGTTTCGCATCGCTTCATCATCAGGGAAACTGGCGAGCACGGACGCGAGATCAATTTCCGTTTGCAGATAGTGGCGGAGCGAGATGTCGTCGCTTGCTGACGTTACGGTTTGAAAAACAATTCCCTCCTCCGTCTGCCGTAACCGCACCCAGCGGCCTGCGATCACGCCCGGCCACCAACCCTCCCGCTCCCGCCAGCGAAACGCCTGGCCG
>JANOAY010000740.1:0-2087 GCA_031411375.1 Pedosphaera sp.
AGAAGCTGCTGCCCGTGATCGTCCAGTCGGTGCTTCCGCTAACGAGGCTCACACCTGCGGCATTACCACCGCCGAAATGGAAGTTGAAGACGTTGCAGTTGGAAACGGTGTTGCCGCTGTTGTTCTGCGCCGTGTTGCCGGTGGAGCCGAGCGCGTAGATGCCGTTGGCCGGAGTGCTCGCGCCGTCGCGGAGGTCGCAATGGTCGAGCGTGTTGTTGTCGTTGCCATTCGCGCCCGTGGTGGTGCTGAAAACGACCGTGCCGCTGGTGGCGCTGGTGTTCACGCCCCGGAGCGTGGTGTAGCGGAGCGTGTTGCCGCTGGCCTCATTGATGAAGCGCACCGCCCTGCCGCTGGTGCTGGTGTTCTCGATGGTGAGCTGCGAGGCCGCGCCGCCGCCGCTCCCGGCATTGCTGCCCACGCCGCCGGGCCGCCCATCAATGGTTAGAAACTGCGCGCCATTCAAATCCATCGTCGCCGCCGCGGTATCCCCACTGGAGATGACCAGTCCCACAGCCCCCGCCTGGGGACGGAGCGTGACCGTGTTCTCCGCCGTGGTGCCCAGATCACTGAAGACCAGCGGAAAGGTCTCGACACTGCTGACGTAGGCGGGCTGAAGCTCCAGGACCAGCGGGCCGGTCAGCGTGCTCGTTTGCACGGCGACGATGGCCGCGCCGATCGTGGCGAAGTCACCCGTTGGCCCGATGGTTTTAAAGCCGCTGAGGGAAGCGGACGAACGCGCTGTGGCAGTCAGGTTCACGTCGAAAGGATTTTCATCCCCGTCGTTGTTCGAGAAGTGCAGGGCCGCCGATTTCGCGCCCAGCGACGTGGGCGCAAAGCGAATCGTGAACGTGGTGCTAGTGCCGCCGGACACCGAAGCGCCCGGACTGCTGCTGACGGAGAACTCGGCGGCGTCCAGGCCGTCGAGGGTGATATTCCCCAAGGCAAGATCGCTGTAGCCGAGGTTTTTCACCGTGAATACGAAGTCCTGGCTCGTGCCCACGGACACGCCGGGCAAGGCTTTGCTGCTGCCGTCCGTCACAACTAATCCGGCAGGCTGCTGCACTTCGATCTCGGTGACGCCCACTCCGGTGAGATTGATATCGTAGGGGTTGCGCGTCCGTTCCACGCTGCTGGCGAGATGAAGCGCGGCCATCTTGCTCCCCGTCGTGACGGGGGCGAAGCGCATGGTCCATGTGGTCGTCGCACCGGCGGCCAGAGTCGCAGAGGGCTGGGTGACGATTTGCCACGCGCCCGCGTCGGTGCCGTCCAGCGTCACCGCTAGCCCGGTCAAGTCCACGGCACCAATGTTCCGCGCGGTGAAAATCACATCGTTTGGAACGCCGTTGACTGGCGTGCCGAAGTCTTTGGCGCCTCCATCGAGGAGCAGAGCTGGCGCCTCGACAATGATGTCGGCCTCAGGAGTCCCCGGTGCAGGGACGCCCATGCTCACGTTATCGTAGCCGCAATAAACATAGCCGGCAGAGGGCGAGAACAAGCGCAGGGCTTTCAAATCAATATAACCATCCGAAACTACCCAGCCGATGAAGCCGACCGTCGTCCCCGCCGGTAGCGTGTAAGTCGTGACACTGCCGACCGTGGGCACGAGTTCCGCGCGCCAGGTGGTGGTGGCCGAGTTCTTCCGGTAGTCTACTCCCCACGCCAGCGCGCCGGTGCCCGTGGGGCGCTCGATCCGGATTTTTGGCGCGCCGCTACCAGTGCCAAACCCATGCAGGTAGGGCGTGCCGTCGGTCAGTTCACTGGAAGCGCCCCCGGGATCGGAATAACTGAATTGCTGCCCGCCGCTGCCGACCTCCGTGTAAATCTTCACTAGGGGCGTGGTCATGGTATCGCCGGTGTCGAACACCAAGGAAGAAATCGGCGGCCCGACCGCGACTCCGCCATCGACCCCGGTAAAGTTGGAACCGTCGTTAAAATTCTCCGTCTTCACCACGCCGCCGGCCGCGACCACGGCCGCCTCCCACGCGGCGCGGTCGGTGTATTGGACGACCTGGGCCTGGAGCGAGGCGGCTCCGAGCACGCAGAAAAAAAGAGAGAGAAGCAGTGTGGAAGATCTCATATGGAAAAGC
>JANOAY010000741.1:0-6457 GCA_031411375.1 Pedosphaera sp.
GTAAGGGCGTCCGCAAGTTCCATACCTCCGGCTTGCGGACATGGCTGCGGGTTAAAAACCCGCTCGCCGCTACTGCACGACCGCGCCGGTCTGCCGCCACTCGTCCGTGACCCCCCAAAGATTGAGCGGCGAGAGCGACTGGCCGAAGCGCAGGTAGCGCGCGCTGCCGTCGGCGAAGGCGAAGTTCGCGCCGCCCGTGCGGTTCTGCCCGCCGCCGTGGCGCGTCTGCGCGATGACGAGATGGTCGTTGTTCTGCCAGTAATCCATGTGGCGGTTGTTGTTCCCCGCGTCGAGTTCGCCGAACAGGACGGTCTCGCTGGAGTGCTGAATCGCGGATTCAGGCAGGCCGAGCGGATGATTGTAGGCCATGTATTGATCGAACTCGTTCGTGGCCAGCGCCTCCGCGAAATAATCATTCCACCCGTTCATGATGTAGCTGCGTTCGTGCGCGGCGACATCCGTGGGGCAGTGCAGCAGGTTGCTGCTCACGTAGTAGGTGAGCAGGCGCTCGGGCCACCACGGCGCCTGACGTGGCGTGAAGCGTCCGTCGTTGTCGTCGGCGAACATCTGCTGCGAAAATCCAAGCTGGCGCATGTTGTTCACGCACGAGATGCGGCGCGCGCTCTCTTTGCCCTTCGCAATGGCGGGCAGCAGCATGCTCGCCAGAATCGCGATGATCGCGATCACGACGAGCAGCTCGATCAACGTGAAACCGGCGTGCGGGCGCGGTACATGGACACGGTTCTTCTGCAATTGTTTCATAGGATTTTCTCCATCCCGGCCTGGGTTTGGCCGGCTTGATTTACTCCCAACGCTTTTCACAGACCCCGATTCCTTCGGCACTATTCAACGAAATCCTGAGCGGAGAAAAAAATTTGCGACGAAGAAATGAATCCCTAAGACCATCAAGCAGACAGGAACCGGCCGAGCATTGCTGTCCTCAGCGCCGCCAGCACCAACTCACTTCCGCACCACGCTGTCGCGCTGCGCCCACCCTTCGTCGGCGTTCGGAAAATCCAGATTGTAATGCAGCCCGCGGCTCTCGGGCCGTTGCAGCGCGCACTCCACGATCAGCTCCGCCACCGTCGCGATGTTGCGCAGCTCCAGCAGGTCGCTCGTGACCGTGAAGTCCCAGTAATACTCCTGAATTTCCGACTGAAGATTCGCCAGCCGGGTGCGCGCGCGTTGCAACCGTTTTGTCGTCCGCACGATGCCGACGTAATCCCACATCAGGCGGCGAATTTCGTCCCAGTTGTGCGACACCACGACCATTTCGTCGGCGTTGCTGGCGTGGCCGGACTGCCAGATCGGAAGATCGCTTTCGCAGGCGCAGGGTTGCTGTTGAAGAATTTTTTCCGCCGCACGATTGGCGCAGACGAGAGCTTCGAGGAGTGAATTGCTCGCCAGACGATTGGCACCATGCAGTCCGGTGCAGGCCACTTCGCCGACCGCGTAAAGGCATTCAATGCCCGTCTCGCCGTCCACATTCGTCTGCACGCCGCCGCACTGGTAATGCGCGGCGGGCACCACGGGAATCGGCTCCTTGGTGATATCAATCCCGTATTGCAGGCACGTCTGATAGATGTTCGGGAACCGCTCGATGATAAAACGCGCGGGTTTGTGCGTGATGTCGAGCAGCACATGGTCCGCGCCGCTGCGCTTCATTTCGCCGTCAATGGCGCGAGCCACGATGTCGCGCGGCGCGAGCGATTTCAGCTCATGGTATTTGTCCATAAACTCCACGCCGCCGACCGTCTTCAACACGCCGCCTTCACCGCGCACCGCCTCCGTGATGAGGAACGACTTCGCCTTGGGATGATAGAGGCACGTCGGATGAAACTGGATGAACTCCATGTCCGAGATGCCCGCGCCCGCGCGATACGCCATGGCCACGCCGTCGCCCGTCGCGATATCGGGATTCGTCGTGTAGAGATAAACTTTCCCGCAACCGCCCGTGGCCAGCAGCACGACCGACGCGGCGAACGTCTCGACCGCGCCTGACTGGTTGTCGAGCACATAGACGCCCACGCAACGGTTCGCGCCCGCCCGCCCGAGCTTCTTCGTCGTGATGAGATCGATGGCGAAATGATTTTCCAGCATCGTGATGTTCGGCTGCGCCGCCACCGCTGCGAGCAAGGCGCGTTCAATCTCGCGCCCGGTCACATCTTTCGCGTGCAGGATGCGGCGCTTGGAGTGGCCGCCCTCCTTGCCTAAATCCAGTTCGCGTCCGCCCTCGATCTCACGCTCGGAAAACCTCATGCCCAGCTCGATGAGTTCCTGCACGCGCGCCGGCCCCTCCTGAATGATCGTCCGCACCACCGCCTCGTTGCACAAGCCCGCGCCCGCCACCAGCGTGTCGCGGACGTGCGACTCGACGGAGTCCTCCTTGCTCGTGACCGCCGCGATGCCGCCCTGCGCGTAGTTCGTGTTCGACTCCGCGCGATGCTTCTTGGTGATGATGGCCACGCGCCCGCGCGCCGCGACCTTGAGCGCAAACGAAAGCCCCGCAATGCCGCTGCCCAGGACGATGAAGTCGAATTGTTTCATTGGGTAATGGACTACAACTGCTCTGGAGTAATCAAACCGTGGTCGATCAGATACTGTATTCCTGCACGCTCAAGATTCAGCACCTTCACTTCACGATAATTATAACTGGCTGGGCCGGTTTGTTCTGCGCTTCGGCTCTCAGTCACAAGTCGCACAAATTTTCTCCTGATTAGATTCCTAATCAGTAACTCTTCCTTCATCGCTGAAAGTTTTAGCTCAGCTTGAACCTCTCGCCTCGTGGGTCGAGCGGACTGCTTGGTTCGCTTAACGATCAAACAAAGCACGCTCTCCTCATCATTAGGAAGTCGCAAATCAGGGACAACCTCACTTTGATTGCTGCCGAAGGCTAAAACTTCTTTCAGATACGGAAGACACAGCGTGAGAGCGTCATCGAGCGAGATTTGAAAAAATTCACGATTGGCCGCGTGTCGCGTCTGCGCCAAGAGCTCATGAACTCGAGTCTCCACTTGGAATGAATTGCGCACTCGCAAGAAGACTTCGAGCACGAAAGGCGTTGGCACTCCAGTGGTATGCAATCCAGGTAACCGTCTTGAAGGCGACTCCTTGGTTGCACCGTTCTTCAGCAACCCAGGCACGGACGGATTTGATGCAAAGTAAATGTATCCGCTCTTGTTCATTGCTGGCCGGCTTAGAGCCTTTGATTGTCGATCAACCGCGTCTTCCCCACGAACACCGCCAGCGCGAGGTGCGTGCCGCGTGTAACGGTCGTGGCAGCGGTGAAAGTTTTCGTGTCGAAGAACTGGATGTAGTCCACGCGGGCGGCGGGGCGTTGCTGGATCAGCGCGTGCAATTCACCCCGCAGTTTCTCGGCGTCGAGCGGGCGTTGGTTTTTTTTCACTGCGGCCTTGGCGTGCTGAATGGCCTGCCAGAGCGCGGTGGCTTGCGGGCGTTGTTCGGCGTCGAGGTAGCGGTTGCGCGAACTCATCGCCAGACCGTCCGGCTCGCGCACGGTCGGAGCGACGACGATACGCATCGGGAAGTTCAGGTCGCGCACCATGCGCTTCATCAACGCGGCTTGTTGAAAATCTTTCGCGCCGAAAACCGCCACATCCGGGAGCACGATTTGGAAGAGCTTCGCGCACACCGTGGTGACGCCGCGAAAGTGCGTGGGCCTGGACGCACCTTCCATCGGGCGCGAAAGATTTTCCTCCACGACGTAGGTGCTGTAATCGCCTTCCGCCTTGCCGGGATACATCTGCGCGTCGGTCGGGTAGAAAATCACATCCGCTCCGGCTTCGCGGGAAAGTTTCTGGTCGCGTTGAAAGTCGCGTGGGTAGCGGCTCAAATCCTCCGTGGGCGCAAACTGCGTCGGGTTCACGTAGATGCTCACCACGACCTGCCCGCGCGGCCCGGCAATCTTCCGCGCGCGCCGCACGAGGCTGACGTGGCCCGCGTGCAAGTAACCCATGGTCGGCACCAAGGCGACGCGCAGGCCGGAACGCCGCCACTGGAGTGCCAGACGTTGCATCCCGGAAATTGTTTTCACCACATGCATGGCGGGATGTTGTTGGGGCGACGGCGCGGGCGCAAGCGTCGGAGTGCCCGGCAAATAGTGAGGCCGCCGTCCTTTGGCCGTCCCGGCTGAAGAACCACCAGCCTGGACGGCCAGTGGACAGACGGCAGCCTAGACGGCTGCCCCACTACAAAAAACGGAGCGATATGAAACACCGCTCCGCCGAAAGGACTGGACCGAATGTTACTTCGCCGTCTCCTTCAATTTGTCGCCCGCCGTCTTCAGGGCGTCACCGGTTTTGTCCGCCGCGTCCTTCAGGACTTCGCCGGTTTTCTCGGCGGCGTCTTTCGCGCCTTCCTTGGTCTTCTCGACCGCGTTGTCCACTTTTTCGCCAACTTTTTCGCCGGTGCCTTTTTCGCAGCCCGCCGTGAGCACGAGGGCGGCAATCATCATCGGCAGCACAATCATCTGTTTCATAAGTTTCCTTGGTTTGGTTTTTGTCCGTCTGTTCGCTGGCAAATTCTTCAAATCAGGTGCATCCGCGCAAGAGAAAGAAAATCAGCAGCACAGGAATCGGCACGCCGAGCAGCCAAAGCAGAATCCAGCCGGCCTTTCCTGATTCATCTGATGCTTTGATTCGAGTTTTCATGCTGAGGTCAATCTAGCTGGGGCAATGCCAATCCGGTTCCTGTTCAATTTATGCGGGCGAGAGGTGAAGAGGATTGCCGCTTGCACGAACGGGCGGACCAGCCTTGCGCCTTGCCCGCATGGAGCGCGGCTGTGGCGCAGCCCAGCCGCAGCACGCTGAAATGGCGTGAGCGTGTTTGCCGTCGTGAATGTGCGGCTGGGCTGCGCCGCAGTCGCGCTCCGTAATCACCCCTCCGCACGCAAGATTTCCAACGGCGGACGTTTCAACACGGAGCGCCCGGCGGTGAGTCCGATGACGACCGTGAGCGCGGAGTTGATGACCACGGCGATCAGCAGATGCCAGACGGGCAGCGAGAATCCGACTTTGAAGACAAACTTCGTCAGCAGCCATTGCGCACCCACGGCCAGCAGGATGCCGGTCGCGCTCGCGAGCACGCCCAGCATCAGGAATTCAATCATCTGAATCTTCTGCAACTGGCCCGACGACGCGCCGAGCGTGCGGAGCAAAATGTTCTCGCGCATCCGCTGGAAGCGCGTGTTCAGCACGGCCGTGATGAGCAGGATGACGCCTGTGAAGACCGTGAACAGCGCCATGAACTGGATGGCGTAAGAAATTTTCCCGACGATGCCTTCGACCACACGCAGCACGAGCGTGAAGTCAATCGTCGAGACGTTCGGGTAGCGCTGGACCACGGCGCGTTGCAGCGCGGCGGACTGTTCGCTGTCGCGCACGCGCGTGGTGATGATGAAAAACCCCGGCGCGTCCTCCAGCACGCCGGTCGGGAACACGACGAAGAAATTCGCCTGCAACCGCCGCCAGTCCACGCGGCGCAGATTCGCCACGCGCGTCTTCATCGGGATGCCTTGGATGTCGAAGACGATTTCGTCGCCCAAGCCGACGGCGAGTTCCTTCGCGATGCCTTGTTCGAGCGAGATGGGAATCACATCGTTCGTCGCGGACGACGTTTTGATCCAAGTGCCGGAGATCAATTCCTCCGTGCTGGCGAGATGGTCGCGATACGTGGAGCGATACTCGCGTCGGAAAGCCCAGCGGTCGCTCTTTTGGCGACCCTTGAGCAATTCGGACGCGGCCACGCCTTTCACGGATTTGATTCGCATGGTCACGACGGGTGAAGAGTCGAGCACCGGAAGGTTTTGATTCGTGAGCACGGCGGCGACGCCGTCGCGCTGGTCCGCTTGCACGTCGAAGAGCAGCGCGTTCGGGCGGTCGCCGCTGGCGTCGGGCTGCAACTGTCGCACCAGCGAATGCTGCACGAGATACAGCGTGAGAATGAGAAACGTGCCGAGACCGAGCGAGACCATGAGCAGCAGCGTGCGGTTGTTCGGACGGTGCAAACTCGCCAGCCCCTGCCGCCACACGAACGGCCACGATGCGCGCGTCACGCGCCGCACGCTCCAGACCACGGCGCGCGCCACGCCGAGCAGAAGCAGCAGCGCGCCGCCCAGTCCTGCCGCGAGACCGACGCCCATCTTCCATTCCTTCGACTGCGAAATCGCGAAGCCCACGACGCCCGCCGCGATGGCGAGATAAACCAACCACAGCCACGGATCACGGCGCGACGGTGGTTCCAAGTCGCGGCGGAAAACCGCGAGCGGCGAGACGTTCCGCACCTGGAGCAGCGGCAACAGCGCAAACAACATGCAGATGATGAAGCCCAGCGCCGCCGCGCGCACCACCGCGAACCAGTCGAGTGCAAACTTCACTTCAATCGGGATCAAGTCTTTGAAGGCCAGCGGCAAAAACTGTTGCAGCAGAATGCCGAGTCC
>JANOAY010000742.1:0-1667 GCA_031411375.1 Pedosphaera sp.
GAGCAGCACACGGATGACGAGTTCGAGCCGCTGGATGGGCGGCATGAAGGCGGTGAGCGCGCGCAGCTTGTGCTGTTTCAAGTTGCGCTCCTGCGTGAGATACATCAGCCCCGCGACCGCGCCCATGCCGAACGCACCGTACGACAGCACGAACGACGCGACGTGTAGCGTGCGCCAGCCGCCGCCGAATTCTGGATGCCCGGGCGAGCCGACATCCGCCGGCAGAAACAGCGCGAACACGCCGATGCCGAAGAGCAGCGGCGCGGCAAACGCGCCGAGGAAACGCAGCCGCGCCCACAGTCCGAACACGAGATACGTCGCCGTCATGGTCCACGCGACAAACTTGGTCGCCTCGTAAAGATTGTGGATGGGGCAGCGGTCAAGACTGTAGCCGCGCATGATCATGGAGGCGGTGTGAAAGCCGAAGGCGGTGAGCAGAAGCAGGTAGTTGATCCAGTTGTGGTGCCGCAGGTCGCGCCGCAGAAGGAAGATCGAGTACGCCGCGCTGACGCCGTAAATCAATACGGCGATGGCGAAGCAGTTGCGATCAGTGAAACCGGACACGGCGCGCAGGCTACGGGAGAGGCGCGGCGGAGTCCAAGCCTGAGGTTGGCGATGATGGATATGTTGAAACTTGACGCCAACATTCCCTCCGCCGAAACCAACGGCGCATGAAACCACTTCACACTCTGCGCGCCGGGGTCATCGGCACCGGATTCATCGGGCCGGTTCACATTGAAGCCCTCAAGCGCCTCGGCGTGCAGGTCACGGCCATCTGCGGCTCGACCAAAAATGCGCAGGCCACGGCGGACAAATGGGGCATCCCCGAAGTCTATGGCGATTACGATTACCGCGCGTTGCTGCGCTCGCCGAACGTAGATGTCGTTCACATCACGTCGCCGAACAAGGCGCACGTCGAGCAGTCCCTCGCCGCGCTCGCCGCAGGCAAACACGTCGTCTGCGAAAAGCCGCTCGGCATGAAGACTGATGAAACTGCGCGCGTGGTTGCCGCCGTGAAGAAAAAATCCTCACCCGTGTTCGCCGTGAACTACATGTGCCGCCTCTTCCCCGCCGTATTGCAAGCGCGCGCGATGGTGGCACGCGGTGAACTCGGCCAAATCATCCACGTCCAAGGCCACTTCTTTCAGGACTGGCTGCTCAAGGACACCGACTACAACTGGCGCCTGCTCGCCAAGGAAGGCGGCAAGCTCCGCGCCGTCGGCGACATCGGCACGCACTGGATTGATGCCGTGTCGTTCATCCTCGGCGCAAAAGCCGAGCGCGTGTTCGCGCACATCGAGACGTTTCACAAGACGCGCCGACGTCCGCGTGGCGAGGTGCAGACCTTCGCCCAAGTCGATCCGGCCACGATGGTTCCCTACAAATGTGACACGGAAGATTTCGGCAGCGTGCTGCTCAAGTTTGGCAAGGCGAAGCACGGCTTCACCAATGGCGTCCACGCCAACGCCTCCATCTCGCAAGTGGCCGCCGGTTGGAAGTGCAGTCTCGCCCTCGGCATCTACGGCACGAAGGGCAGCCTGCGCTGGGACCTCCAGCAGCCGAACGAAATGATTCTTGGCCGTCGCGACGAGCCGAACCAGCTTCTCCAGCGCAGCACGCCCGGCTTCGACATGGACATCGCCGGCTTCAGCGATTACCCCGGCGGC
>JANOAY010000743.1:0-6823 GCA_031411375.1 Pedosphaera sp.
GCCGCGCGCTGCGCGCCTGCTTGATTCTGCCAGGCCGCGCGGAAGCGCGTCGTCATCCTCCGGTAGGGCCGCGTTGCCGCGCGGCCCATTTTTTCTCACCAAGAAATTTCCAAAATAATTCCGACGGAAACACCCGCCTCGTTCGTATTACTACTGTGACCAGCCAGAGTGAGCAGGTGGAACTCATGAGCGCGCATGTTTAAGAAACTCTTCGCCATCTCGGATGAGCAGGCGATGTGGCGCGTGCAGACCGAGGACGACCACGGCGCGTTCGCGCTGCTGGTGGAGCGCTGGCGCGAAAAGATCCGCGCGCTCTGCATCCGCATGACGGGCAACGTGCCGCTGGGCGAAGACCTGGCGCAGGATGTGTTCGCGCGGGTGTTCGAGAAGCGTCGGGAGTTCAAGGGCGCGAGCAAGTTTTCCACCTGGCTCTGGCGTATTGCGGTCAACCGTTGCTACGACGAGATGCGCCGGCCCGTGAACCGGGCGACCACCGAGTCGCTAGACGACGAGAACGCGACGGTGGTGCTCGACATCGTGATGGAGGCGCGCACGCCGCGCGAAGATTTGGTAGCGCGCGAGGAAGCGGAGATGGTGCGGCAGGCGTTGATGCAACTGCCGGAGAATTACCGTGCGGTGCTGGTGCTGCGGCACTACGAGAGTTTGAAGCTGCGCGAAATCGCCGAGGTGCTGGAGGTGCCGGAGGGCACGGTGAGTTCGCGCATGACCGAGGCGCTGGCGCAATTGTCGCGACTGCTGGAACCGGCGTTACAGCCGCAGTCACGAAGCCCAAAACCGAAAGAACTTTTAGTCTTATGAATCATCCGAAACGTGAGGAGTGGATGCCGCTGTTGTGCGGCGAGGCGGACGGCGAAACGAAGCGCCGGCTCGAAGAACATTTGCAGTCGTGCGGCGAGTGCGCGGCGCAAGTGCAGGGCTGGCGGCGCACGATGGGCCGGCTGGACGCGTGGAAATTGCCGAAGGCGCGGCGCGCGCGCGCATTCCCCGTACAGCCCGTCGCATGGGCGGCTGCGGCGGCGATTGTCATTGGTGCGTTTGTCGCCGGACGATTCACAGCGCCGGGTTTTGATGCTCAACACCTGCGCGCGGAGTTGAAATCCGAGATCAGTGTGGAGATTCAACAGGGCTTTGCACGTGTGGCGGAAAGTTCCTCGATCGCACTGGCCAATCTGGAGCAACGCCTGGCCTCGGCCTCGGTGCGGAACCAGAAGGAAATGGCAGGCCAGTTCATTGACTACATCACCGCTTCGCGCGCCGAGGACCGCAAGGCCACGGACGCGCTCTGGGAAAAACTTCAGTCGCAATACACGACGGACTTCGTGCTGCTGCGCCGCGATCTCGAAACGCTCGCCTCGACGACGGACGAGGAAATTGAAAGCGCGCGTGCGAAACTGTTTCAACTCGCCTCAAACCAGGCCACCCAGGAGTAATTTATGAAGACACTCATTTTGATCATCACGGCGACCGCTTGGTGCGGCACGGGAATTTCCTGGGCGCAGCGCGCGGGCGAGCCGTTGGGCGTGCCGGGCTTGGGCGGCGGTGCAGCGGAGTCGGTCGCCGTGCCGCGCGCCTCGGACAGGCTCCGAAAAAACCTCGCCCCCAACAGCCTGACTGACATGAATGCGACCGCCACGGTCACCGCCTATTTTTCCAAGCCCAGTTCTTCGCGTGGCGATTCCATTCCGCCGGTGGTCATTCACTTCTCACCGCCGGACGCGAAGGCGGGCGTGGCGCTCGAAGAAGATTTGTTCGTCATGGCCCGCGTGCTCAGTCGCACGCTGGAGCGCGCCGAAGCGGACCAGGTGAATTACAAGCTCGGGGTCCCCATGCTGCTCACGGGCAGCGGACGCTCCGTGCGCCCGATGTATGTGGACGGGATGGGGCCGCTCTTCATGATCAAGGTGAACTTCCCGCTCATCCCCTCGCCGAAAGCCGAGGAGAAGGCGGCGAAGAAAACCAAGGGCGATACCGAGTGGGATGCTGCGCAGCGCGACTTGTTCGACGACGCCGAAGTCACTTATGAAGACACCTCCTCGCGCAACGGCTACAAGGAGGAGCAGGTTGAGTTGCTGAAAAAAGAACTCATCAGTGCGCTCAAGAACGCAACAAACATTCGCGGTCTGCGCGGGGAGGAGTTTGTGAATGTCGCGGTGTTCGGGCAGTCCACGGGCGCGCGCGTGAAGGCCGTCACGCTGCCCGGCGGTGCGGGCGGACTGGCCGTGACGGCCAGCGCCTACAGCGCAGATTTGGCGAACGCCGGCAAGGGCAGCGTGCTGACCCTGCGCGCGAAGAAGAGCGACATTGACGCCTTTGCCGCTGGCAAGCTGGACGCCGCCGCCTTCAAGCAAAAGGTTGCGGTCACGGCTTACGCCGGTTCCGGCGTGGGCATCACCAGCATTAATTCGTGGATTGAGGAAAAGCCCGCCCGGACGCGCACGGCACCGTGAGGAACGGGGGAAACATTTCTCTAAGAAACCCACGTCTCGATTGTCGTCTTCGTGACATTGAACGCAAAAGCAACAGGACGGTCGAAGGTCTGTGCGACGCTCGGGACACTGCGCCGCCCACGGGACAAAGCTCCTGACATAAAATTTACAAACGGCTGACACTTTCCGGGAGCACTTCTGTCGAAACTACGTCCGAGAATGAGTGTTTGGAGAATGGGATTATGAATGCACTGATCGAAGTTGAGGATTGGAAACCAACGGCGGCCCGGCTGGATCGCACGGGACCGGAGAAATTCAAAGTAGGCAACGCGCTCGTGGACCGGCGCACCGGGCGCGTCGAGCGGCCCGGCAGCGTGCAGCGGTTGCGGGCCAAGGAACTGGAGCTGCTGTTGCATCTGCACCAGCACGCGACCATGACGTTCACGCGCCAGCAGTTGCTGCACGACGTGTGGAACTTTGCCGCCACGCTGATGACGCGCACGGTGGACCAGACCGTGGCCACGCTGCGAAAGAAGATCGAGTCGGATCCGGATCAGCCGCAATTCCTGCAAACAGTTTACGGCGTGGGCTACCGGCTGGTGGTGTGAGAGATGTTTCAGGGCGGCACGCCGGAATGGCGGGTGCTCACATTACGCCCACACCTCTTGCGTCGCCCGCTGAACGCGGGCGAGTTGTCGCCGCGCGACAACTTCCACCTCCACGACGGTGCGGGTGCTGCCAGATGGGCCGGATCATTTCTCACGGCGTCCCGGTGTTCGCGCCCGGCACACGGAAGGAGACGCAGTAAAACCCCTTCGTCGCCTTCTGCTCCACGTAAAGACTCAGGCTGCCGTCACTCGTCGCCGTCTGCTTGTTCCGATCAATCGTGCCGGTGGCCGAAAGCGCGAAGGGCAGCGCGTGCCAGCCGAGGTCGGCAAAGGTCGGGTTGCCGTAGATTTCATACGTGTAGCCCGTGTAAGCCGGCACGGTGATTTTGAAGCGCGCATTGCCGCCCACCGGCCCGGCCACAGCCACGCCGGCCATCACCAGTCCGCTACCGCCAGGATACGTCGGTTCAACCGGCGTGAAGCCGCTCACGAAATCAAACGTGCCGGTCACTTCGCCCGTCGTCGTGCCGGGCACCGCCGTAAAGTTCAACAGGATGGCCGCCTTTTGCGCCGCGGTCAGCGACGCGAAGACGTTGTCGTTGCTGTTTTGCGTCGCCCAAGTCTGGCCGGTCAGGCCGGTGGCGGTTTCGTTCCAGCCGGTCTGCGTGGTCGAACGTGTGGTGCGACCGGGGATCGTGACGCCCAGATGATAATGCCGCGTGCGGCCCACGTAGAGTCCCGCCTTGATCGTGCGGAAAAGGTAGCGCCCGTCCGAACCGGTGAGGAATTGTCCAAAGCCCGCGAAGTTCGCGTCGCACGCCGCGTTGCGCCCCACACCGGTGGAGTAGGAATAATCGCCCTCGCGATCCGCGTGCCACAGTTCCACGAGCGCGCCGCGCACCGGCGTGCCGCTCGCCTTGAGGATGCGCCCGCTGAGATACGTGACCACGCCGCCGGCGATGGTCAGGTTGTCGTTCAGTTGCACGAGGTCGTTGTCCTTGTCGAGCGGGAGGTCGTCGGCCAGCGGATAATACGGCCCCTGCGTAACGATGGGCGAAGCGTCGAGCGCCTCGGCGAGATAGCCCGAGAGCGTGAAGCCCGCCGAAGCGGCGAACAGGCTTTTGAAAAAGCGCCGGCGGTCCACCGGAATGTGAAACGTCTGCGGCGCGCGCGTGATGATTTTGTTTTTCATGGTCACTGGTCTTTCTGTTTTGCGTTGTCTGCCATCTGTCGCGGACACGTTAGGCGGGAGGGAATTAAGTGCGGATTAACCGAGGATGAAGTTTCACCAAGCAGACCGCCAAGCTGACCGGCCCCTCTTAATCCCCACTTAATCCTCCCTCCGCCACAGTGAGCCCACGGTGATGATCGCGCGCGGCGCTCACACCGCTTCAGCGCGAGTCCGTCGAGCGACACATGTGTTGGGTAAAACTCGGCGGGCTTGGCTGGGGCGGTTTGAGCGCCGCACTCTTTCTCCGGGAACAAGCTAAAGCTTGAACTCCAGCGGAGGCGCGCACTGAATCGAGAACGCGATGAGAATCCTGGTGATCGAAGACGAGCCACGCCTTCTGCGCAATCTCGGCAAAGCCTTGCGCGAGGAAGGCTACGCCGTCGATACCGCCGACGCGGGCGACGACGGCCTCTACAAGGCCGAAACTTACGACTACGACGCGGTGATTCTCGACGTAAATCTCCCGCGCCTCGACGGCTGGGAAGTCCTTGCCCGCCTCCGCAAACAAAAGCAGATGCCCGTGCTCATGCTCACTGCGCGAGACGGCAGCAAGGACCGCGTGCGAGGACTCGACACCGGCGCGGATGATTATCTCGTCAAACCCTTCGACCTTTCCGAACTGCTCGCCCGCCTGCGCGCCATCATCCGCCGCTCCGCCGGCCGCGCGCATTCGACACTCGAGATTGGCGACTTGGTGATCGACACCCGCGCCCGCACCGTGGCGCGCAGCGGCCAGGCCGTGACACTGACCGCGCGCGAATTCGCCATCCTCGAATACCTCGCGCTGCACCGGGGCGAAGTCGTCTCGCGCACGGAACTTTACGAACACCTCTTCGACGAGACCGACGACACGCTCTCGAACCTCGTGGACGTGCATGTCTTCAGCATCCGCAAAAAAGTCGGGCGCGAGCTGGTGGCCACGCGGCGCGGACAGGGCTACTGCGTGGAATGAAAACAGAAAACAAAAAGCAGAAAGCAGAAAGCGCCGCAGTGGCGTTCCGTCCGCATTTCTGCTTTCTGCTTTCTACTTTTTGATTTTGGCATGTTCACCCACTCCATTCGCTGGCGGTTGAACTTGTGGCTCGGCTTCCTGCTGCTCTGCGTGCTCACCGGTTTCGGCTTCACCGTCTATCAATGGCAGCGGCTCGGCGAGCTGAAGTCGGTGGACGAGGAACTCGACCGGAGCGTGGAGGCGCTCAGCCATGCTTTGCGCGTCAGCGGCGCGGGTGGACGCGGCGGGCCGATGGAACGACGGCCCAACAGAATGGAATTCCCCGACGACGGCCCGCCCGGGGAACGCTCCGGTGGCGGCCCCGGGCGCGGGCGGCCTGGTGGCCCCGGCGGCGGCCCTGAGATGATGGGCGCGCGCGATTTCCGCAACACGCCCGAACTCGCGCGTCTGTTCAACGAGTCCGACACGAACGCCTTCTACTACGTCATTTACTCTCTCAACGGCGCAGTGCTCAAAAGCTCCGCCAACGTCCCCGCCGCGCTGTCCGCGCCACAACGCTTCCGCAACGACACCGCCAAAATCCTGCGCACGCGCGGCGATTTCCGCGAAGCCTTCCGCTTCAACGGCATTGGCGAATGCGTGCTCGCCGGGCGTTCCCTGCGCGCACTGGCCGAGACGCAACGTCGCTTTACGCTGCTCCTGCTCGCGGCGGGCGGCGGCATTCTTGCGCTCGGCGTCGGCGTCTCGTGGTGGCTCACGACGCGCGCCATCAGACCCATTGAAGAAATCGGCGCCGCCGCCAGTCGCATCTCGGCGGGCAATCTTTCCGAGCGCATCAGCATCTCGGAACCGGCGAACGAGCTCGGCCAGCTTGCGGGCGTGCTGAACTCCACTTTCGCGCGCCTTGAATCCGCCTTCGCGCAGCAAAAGCAGTTCACCGCCGACGCCTCACACGAGCTCCGCACGCCCCTTGCCGTCATCATCTCCGAAACGCAGACCACGCTTGCCCGCGAACGCACCGCCGCCGAATATCGTGAGACCGTGGAGACGTGCCTCGATGCCGCGCAGCAGATGCGCCGCCTCGCGCAGTCGCTGCTCGAACTCGCGCGCTTCGATGCGGGGCAGGAACCCATCGAACGCCGACGGTTTGATCTCGCTGAACTGACCCACGAAGCCGTGGAACTTCTACAGCCGCTGGCCCGCGCGCGCGGCATTGAAGTTCATGGCGACTGCGCGCCCGCCCCCGTGCTCGGCGATGCCGACCGTGTGAACCAGATTCTGAACAATCTGTTGTCCAACGCCATTCACTATAACCGCGAGCGCGGCGAAATCCGCGTGACCACACGCGCGGAGAATGGCGCGGCCATTCTCACCGTGAGCGACACCGGCCCCGGCATCGATCCCGAGGATTTGCCGAACGTCTTCAAGCGTTTCTATCGCGCTGACAAATCCCGCGCCCGCGCCGACGGCCGCAGCGGCCTCGGCCTCGCCATCTGCCAGGCCATCGCTGAGGCCCACGGAGGAACCATCGAAGTGATGAGCAAGCTGAACGAGGGAACGACTTTCACCGTGCGCCTGCCGGCGT
>JANOAY010000744.1:0-5162 GCA_031411375.1 Pedosphaera sp.
CAGAACGACATCAAGCGCATCCTCGCCTACTCCACACTCTCGCAACTCGGCTACATGGTCATGTCCGTCGGACTCGCCGGCCCCACGCCCGCGATGTTCCACCTCACCACGCACGCGTTCTTCAAGGCGCTGTTGTTCCTCGGGGCCGGCTCGGTCATCCATGCCATGCACCACGAGCAGGACATTTGGAAAATGGGCGCGCTCCGTCACAAGCTGCCCACAACGTGGAAGACGTTCCTGCTCGGCACGCTGGCGCTGGCCGGCATCTGGCCGCTGGCAGGTTTCTACTCGAAGGATTCAATTCTTGCACAAGCCGCCGAACACAAGCCCGTACTCTTCGCGCTCGCCGTATTCGTCGCCGCGCTCACGGCCTTCTACATGTTCCGCCTGCTGTTCGTCGTCTTCTTCGGCCCGGCCAAGAGCGACGCAGCGGGCCACGCGCACGAGTCGCCGAAAGTGATGACCACGCCGCTCATCATCCTTGCGGTCTTCTCCGTCATCGGCGGCTTCATCGGCATTGATGTCTTTGTCGGGAAAATGTTCTCCACCGGCGAAGCTCATCACGGCACCTGGATCGATTCGATTCTCCAACCCTTTGGCCACAACCTGCTCGCCGCGATGTTCGGCATCCTCGCCGCGCTAGCTGGCATCAGCCTCGCCGCCGCATGCTACTGGAACGCCACCACCGACGTGCTGGCGGTGAAACTCGGCTGGTTCGGGCGCGCCATGCGCAACCGCTTCTACTTCGATGAACTTTACGCCGGGCTGATTTCCATCACGCACGAGGCGCTCTCGAAGCTGGCCGACTGGTTCGACCGCTGGATCATCGCCGGACTCGGCGTGCGCGGCGCGCACGGCACGACGGAAATTTTCGGCCGCGCCCTGCGCCTCGTGCAGACCGGCAATCTCCAGACCTACGCGTTTCTATTCGCTCTGGGCGTGGCGCTGGTGCTGATTCTTGTTCTTAAATAGCATGTCGCTCCTCACCTACATCATCTTGGTCCCGTTTCTTGGAGCGCTGATTGTCGCGTTGATTCCGCGCGACTACCGCTTCGTCATCCGCCTCGTGGCGCTCGGCAGCACGCTGGTGTCGATGATTCTGGCCATCGCGATGTTCGCCAAGTTCGACAGCGCGACGGCCACGAATGGCTACAAGTTTCTCCAGAAGACTCCGTGGGTGGAAGCGCTCGGCATCAGCTATCACGTCGGCGTGGATGGCATCAACGTGGGCCTGCTGCTCATGGGCGCAATCGTCGCCTTCGCCGCGACGTGCGTGTCGCACCGCATCGAGAAGCAGGCCAAGATGTTCTACTTGCTGCTGCTGGTGATGATTGGCGGCATCCTCGGTGCGTTCGCATCGCTCGACCTGTTCTTCTTCTACTTCTTCCACGAACTCGCGCTGGTGCCGACGTTCATCATGATCGGAGTCTGGGGTCGCGGAGAGCAGAAGAACTACGCCACGTTCCAGATCACGATGTATCTCAGCATCGGCGCGCTCATTGCGCTGGTCGGACTCATCGCGCTTTATCTCCAGTCCGGCCTGCGCACGTTCGACCTCGTGCAACTGACGGCATTCCTGAAAACCACGCCGCTGTCCGTCTCGTCGCAGATGGTCATCTTCCCGCTGCTGCTCTTCGGCTTCGGCATTCTCGTTTCGCTGTTCCCGTTCCACACCTGGGCACCACTCGGCTACGGCTCCGCGCCCGCCGCCACGGCGATGTTGCATGCTGGCGTGCTGAAAAAGTTCGGCCTCTACGGTCTCATCCGCATCGCCATTCCCTTCGCGCCCGATGTCGCCAAAGCTCACCTGCATCTCATCGCGTGGCTCGCACTGGGCAACATTCTTTACTGCGGCTGGGTGGCGATGCGGCAGCGCGACTTCAATTTCCTGCTCGGCAATTCCAGCGTGGCGCACATGGGCTTTTGCTTTCTAGGCCTCGCCAGCCTGAGCGTCATCGGCATCACCGGCACGGTGCTCGTGATGGTTGCGCACGGCCTGCTGGCGGCCTTGAGCTTTGGCCTGAGCGGCTACTTGAACGAACAGACTGGCACGCTGGAAATCAGCAAACTCGGCGGACTGCTCAAGAAGATGCCGTTCATCGGCACCGCGCTCATCATGGCCGCGATGGCCGGCTGCGGCCTGCCCGGCTTCGCGAATTTCCCCGGCGAACTGCTCGTGATGTTCGGCGCGTGGAAGACGCTCTCGCCGTGGGTCGTCATCGCCGCGTGGGGCGCGCTGGTCGTGGGCGCGATCTACATGCTGCGTGCGGTGCGGAACATCCTGCATGGCCCGGTGGCGGAAGGTTTACCGACGGTGAGTGATGCCAGCCTGTGGCGTAAGGTGCCTTTCGCGCTGTTGTTGGTGGCGCTGCTGGTCTTTGGCATCGCGCCGCGGTTGCTCACGAACAAGATTGAACCTGCGGTGAAGGAAATCGTGGCGATGACCCAAGGTTCATCGCCAACAGCCGCGCTGCTCAAGCGGGCGGACGCGAAGTAATCTGATGAACGCTTCTCTGATGAGTCTGGAAATCGCGGTGGTTCTCGCCGGGTTGGGCATTCTGTTGCTCGACCTGTGGACGGCGCCGCAGCACAAGCGCCAGCTCGGCTATGCCGCCGCGCTGATTGTCGCGTGCATCTTCGCCTGCTCGTTCCTCGGCTCCTTCGCGAATCTGGGCGAGGCCCAATTCGCCGCCGGCAAGAGCTACGTTCTTGATCCGCTGGCCCTGTTCTTCAAACGCTTCTTCCTCCTCGCCGCCGTGCTCGTGCTGATCATGGCCGCCGAGTTCGCCGACCGCATCGAGGCCGGCATTTCGGAATACTACTCGCTCATCCTCTTCGCGCTCTCGGGCATGATGTTCGCCTCATCCGCGAATGACTTCGTGCTGCTCTTCGTCTCGCTCGAACTCATCACGGTCACCTTCTACGTGCTGACCAGTTTCCAGCGCAGCAAGGTGCAGTCACTCGAAGCGGGCGTGAAGTATCTCGTCATCGGCGGGCTTTCGACGGGCTTCACCGTGTTCGGCATCGCGCTGGTCTATGGCACGGCCACGACGGTCGTCGCGAACACGCAACTGAACGGTATGAACTTTGACGACCTCGCGCAGTACGTGAAATACGTCAGCGAGCACAACGCGGTGCCGAAGACGCTCATCGCTGGCGTGCTGCTCATCATGGCCGGACTTGGATTTAAGATTGCGATGGTGCCCTTCCAGATTTGGGCGCCGGATGTCTATCAAGGCTCGCCCGCACCCACGACCGCGTTCCTCGCCGTCGGTTCCAAAGCCGCCGGCATCGTGCTGCTTCTCCGCGTTCTGTTCACCGCCGTGCCGGACATCACGCTGCATTGGGAGAAGTTTCTCATGGTGCTGTCAGCCATCACGATTCTCTACGGCAACCTCTGCGCGATTCCGCAGCGCAACCTCAAGCGCCTGCTCGGCTACTCCAGCATCGCCCACGCGGGTTATCTGCTGATGGGTTTCGCGGCCCTGACGCGCGCGGGTTCCACGGCCATCGTCTATTATCTCACGGGCTATCTGTTCACCGTCATCGCCGCTTTCACGGTCATTGCGATCGTCGCGCGCCAGAATGAATCCGATGACGTGAGCAATCTCGCCGGACTGAACCGCCGCTCTCCGTTCCTCGCCACCGCCATGACGCTGGCAATGGTTTCGCTCGCGGGCATTCCGCCGTTAGCGGGTTTCTTCGGAAAATTCCTGTTGCTGAAATCCATCGTGGAACAAGGCCCGGCCAACCACGGCTACTACTGTCTCGCGGGCACGGCCATCGTGGGCGTGGTCATCTCGCTCTACTACTACTTCGGCGTGGTGCGGACGATTTACTGGTCGGAAGGCGCGTCGGATGCGGCGCAAGTTTCCCCCATCGCCGTGCCGCTGCCGACGAGGCTGGCGCTGATCGTCTGCATGGCGGGAATCATTTTCATCGGCGTGTGGCCGCAACCGCTGATGACGCAGGCCGGCCGCGCCACCGATTCGCTGAACGCGCTCAATGCGTCGGCGCGCGTGGTGGCGCAGAAGTAATTCCGCGCTCGCGGCGCACCTGGTCGTCTCACCAACGCGAGACCGCAAAGTCTCGCAACCTGCCGGCTGGAAAGCCGGCGTTACGTCGAAAATCTCCGCGCTCTCGCTCTGGTTCCGTGCCATGCTGCGCGCGGTTCGATGCACAACATCTTCGCCGACATCATTGCCGCGCTCGACGCGGGTGAACCGTTTGCGCTCGGAATCATCTCCAGCGTAAAAGGATCCAGCCCGCAGAAGCGCGGGGCCAAGGCGCTCTTCTTCGCGGACGGCCGCATCGTCGGCACGCTGGGCGGCGGCTGTCTCGAAGCGGAGGTGCGCGAGCGTGCGCGGCAGTCGTTGCGCACCCAGCAGCCGGCCATCTTCGATCTGGTCCTCGATCACGACTTCGGCTGGGACGACGGGCTGATATGCGGCGGGAAAGTTTCCGGGCTGATTCTCCCGCACGCCGCGCAGGCCGGGGAAATCTGGCGCGCGCTCGCGCTCCGCGATCAGGTGCGGTCGTGGGGCGTGCGAAAAGATTTTTCCATCGCGTGGGCTGGGGCAGGGGACGGCGCGTGGTTCTATCGCGAAACCATTGCGCCGCCGTGCGCGCTTTGGATCGGCGGCTCCGGCCACATCGCGCAAGCCGTCGCGCCGCTCGCGCAGCGGCTCGACTTCGACGTGACCGTCTTCGATGACCGCCCTGCGCTCGCGAACCACCAATGCTTCCCCGCCGCGACCCGCCTGCGCGTGGACGCATGGGAAAAAATTCTGCACGACCCGTTGCCCGCGACGCCCACCTTCGGCCTTATCGTCACGCGCGGCCATCAGCACGATGCGCTCGTCTTGCGCGACTGGATTCGCCAACCGTTCGCCTTCCTCGGCATGATTGGCAGCAGCCGCAAGTGGCGCATCATCTCCGAACAGTTTCTGCACGACGGACTCGCGACTGAGGAAGAGTTGTGCCGCGTCGAATGCCCCGTGGGCCTGGACATCTCCGCTGTAAGCGTGAATGAAATCGCCGTGAGCATCGCCGCGCGCCTCGTGCAATGGCGCGCGGACATTCCTGTCCGCAGCAAGCTGCTGAGTGGTGAGGCCCCTTGATTATTCACGCCGCGCCGACGTTCGTAGCTTGCTGCGGACAGG
>JANOAY010000745.1:0-2632 GCA_031411375.1 Pedosphaera sp.
GACGAAGTGCGCGCCCTGCACCGCACCGTGAAGCGCGCCCTCGACCCTAGCGGCATTTTGAATCCCGGGAAGTTTGTCTGACGGCTGCCCCACTACACTATGCCCACGCTTGAATCCCGTCCGCCGCTCCGCTTTGCTTCGGCGCATGAAAATTCCCTCGCTGCTGCGCGTTGCGCTCGTCCTGCTTATCACCGCGTTGTGCGCCCGCGCCGATCACTTCGTCTATTTCGGCACCTACACCGGGGCCAAGAGCAAGGGTATCTACTGCTGGCGCATGACAGACGATGGCAAACTCACCCGCGTCGGACTCGCGGCGGAGACGGCCAATCCGAGTTATCTCGCGGTGCATCCGTCGCAAAAAATTCTCTACGCCATCGGCGAGATCTCAGACTTCAAAGGCCAGAAAGTCGGCGCGGTCAGCGCCTACGCCATAGATACCGCGACGGGGAAACTCACGCTTTTGAACCAGCAATCCTCCGGCGGCCCCGGCCCGTGTCATCTCGACGTGGATCGCGCGGGGAAAGTTGTGCTCGTGGCGAACTACGGCGGCGGCAGCGTGGAAGCATTGCCGATCAAAGGCGACGGTTCGCTCGGCGAGCCGGGCACCTTTGTCCAGCACAAGGGCGCGGGCGACTACGAGAAACGCGCGCCGCGCGGCCACGCCATCAATGTCGATCCGACGCAACGCTTCGCCGTGGCCTGCGACCTCGGACTCGATCAGGTGCTCGTGTATAAACTTGATGCCGCCAACGCGAAGCTCACGCCGAACGATCCGCCCTTCGCCACGCTCGCGCCCGGCTCCGGTCCGCGTCACCTCGCCTTCCGCCCGGACGGCAAGTTCGCCTACGTCATCAACGAAACGCTCCTGACCATGACCGCCTTTGCCTGGGACGGCGCGCGCGGCGAGTTGAAGGAGATCCAGACCCTCAGCACGCTGCCGGGCGCGAGGGAAAAAGGCTTCAACACGGCGGAAGTGTATGTGCATCCGAGCGGCAAGTTTGTCTATGGCTCGAATCGCGGCCACGACAGCATCGTGGTCTATGCCAGCGATGAGAAGACCGGGAAGCTCACGCTCGTCGAGCATGTGAACACGCAGGGCAAGACGCCGCGCCACTTCGCGATTCATCCCTCGGGTAATTTCCTCCTCGCGGAAAATCAGAGCACGGACAACGTCGTGGTTTTCCGCATCGATCCGCAGACCGGGAAGCTCACGGCGACGGGAGAGAAGATTGAAGTGGGTTCGCCGGTGTGCGCGGTGTTTGTGCCGATCAAGTAAGCATTTTGTTAGGCATCACTATGAGCGGCTACTCCAAATTGATTTCCAAGACCGATGATCATGCAGTGGTTGACATTGTTGGTTGGGACGGTCACGCAGTCGCCCTTCATCGGCAAAGGATTGAGCGCATCACGAGAGACATCGAAGCGATCCAGAAACATGTCAAAGGCGATGGCCAGCATCTTGCCCAAGTTTTGTGGGAGGAGTTTACCGCGCTCCTTGCTACAACGAATCGGAGTGAGCCATGAGATCATTGATGCTCCAGTTCAGCTATTTGTTCCGCTGCAACAAATAAGTCGCCAGAGCTTCGAGAGCTTCGGCCTTGCCATTGAAAATCTTCAGCGCACTGAACGCATTGTTCGTGAGCTTCTTCGCGATGCCGCGTGATTTCTCCAAGCCCACAATCGAGGGGTAGGTCGCCTTCTGTGCCTTGGTGTCCTTGCCCGCCGTCTTGCCGAGCTGCTCGCTGGTCTGCGTGATGTCGAGGATGTCGTCAATGATCTGGAACGCGAGACCGACATTGTAGCCGAAGTCCGTGAGCGCTTGGAGCTGCGCCGCCGAGCAGTTCGCGCTCATGCCGCCGAGCCGCGTGGAGCAGCAGAGCAGCGCGGACGTCTTGCGCTCGTGAATGTATTTCAATTCCGGCGCGGAAATCTTTTTCCCCTCGCCTTCGAGATCCGCGACCTGGCCGGCGATGAGTTGCAACGAGCCGGACGCACGCGCCAGTTCCAGCACCAGCGTCTGGTGCGAATAGCGTTTCCAGCCCCGCGCCTGCGCCACGATTTCAAACGCCTGCGTGAGCAGCGCGTCGCCCGCCAGCACGGCGATGCCTTCGCCAAAAACTTTGTGATTTGTCGGCTTGCCCCGGCGGAAGTCGTCGTTGTCCATCGCGGGCAGGTCGTCGTGAATGAGCGAGTAGGTGTGGATGCACTCGACGGCGCACGCGAGCGGGAGAGCGTCGGCGATTTTGCCTCCGCACGCTTCGGCGGCAGCGAGCGTCAGAGCCGGGCGCATCCGCTTGCCACCGGCGAAGATCGAGTAGCGCATCGCGCGGTGCATGGTCGCGGGCTTCGTTTTTTCCTTGGGCAGAAAACGATCCAGCGCCGCATTGACCTCGGCGCTGCGCACGTCGAGGTAGCGTGACAAATCAAAAGACCCGGTGCGCCGTGCTCCGGCGCGCGTGGCGGTGACAGACATGGGCGCGTTTTAAGAAAACCTTTGCGCGGGTGCAAGCAACATGGTCCCGCGTCGCACCGCGAGGTGGAACTGGTCGCGCTGCGACCAAACCCACCGCATGGTAGTGGGGCAGCCGTCCCGGCTGCCACTGGTCCACTGGCCGTCCCGGCTGGTGGTTCT